>URHU01000032.1:0-18223 GCA_900547715.1 uncultured Collinsella sp.
GTCCATGGGCGCTCGAGCGCCGGCACCACGCAGCTCAGCACTGCGGCCGCGGGAACGAGTGCACCCGGCATGCCCGCATCGGCTGCCAGTGCGCCCATGACCTGCGCGAGCCTCATGCGCGATTCGTCGGCCGTAATGCTCGATGGCGTCGTGATCTCGCACGTCGCAAGCGGGCATTCCTGCGCCGCGGCCGAATCCTCTGCAAACAGGCCAAAGCGAATGAACGTGTTACCCACGTCGACCGTCAATATATATGCGCACCCATTAAGCATCGTCGGCGCTCCTTTCGTCTGCCCAGCAGTATATCGCCTACCTAAACCAGTCATCCCAAAATGACTAGCTTGCGGCTATACTGGTGCGCGGTCGCGCGCGAGCTCACGCGGCGGCCCTTGGTAACCCGACTTCCCGCGCCGTATCCGTAGCGGCGCTCCCGGGGGAAGCGGATATACGCAAAGGAGTTCTATATGAGCAATCCCTCGAACCGCGCCTCGATGCGCGGGCAACTCACGCTGCGCGGTGTCGTCATCGGCGTCCTTGGCTGCGTGATTATCACGGCAAGCTCGGCCTACACCGCCCTCAAGATGGGCGCACTCCCCTGGCCGATCGTCTTCGCTGCCGTCATCTCGCTGTTCTTCCTTAAGCTCATGGGCAACGCCAGTCTCAACGAGGCCAACGTCACCCACACTATCATGTCCGCAGGCGCCATGGTCGCCGGCGGTCTGGCGTTTACCATCCCGGGCGCCTGGATGCTGGGCTATGCCGACCAGATCAGCTGGCTCGACATGTTTATCGTGGCACTCGCCGGCACCATCCTGGGCCTGCTGGCCACCGCGCTCATCCACCGTCACTTTATCGTGGACGCCGCGCTTGAGTTCCCCACCGGCAACGCCGCAGCTCAGACCCTGCGCGCAACCGAGGCCGGCGGCAAGACCGGCAAGCAGCTCTTTGGTTCCATGGCCATCGCCGGCATCTATAGCGTGCTGCGCGACGCCCTGGGCGTGGTGCCCAGCATGCTGTGCACGCTCAACATCCCCGGCGTGACCTTTGGCATCTACAACTCGCCCATGCTGCTCTCCGTCGGCTTCCTCGTGGGCTTCGCCCCCGTCGCCTTCTGGTTTGCCGGCGCGCTGCTGGGCAACTTTGGCATCATCGTGGGTGGCACCGCTGCCGGTCTGTTCGACGTTGTGACTGCACAGGGCATCGTCAAGTCCCTGGGCATGGGCCTCATGATGGGCTTTGGCGTCGCCGTCGTCCTCAAGGACATCCTGCCACAGGTCGCCGGTATCGTCCGCGGTCTTGCCGCCGACAGCTCCACCGACACCGACGAGCAGTCGCTCATCTCGGGCTCCCTTAAGCTCGACGCCGGCATCATCGGCCTGGGCGCTGCCGCCATCGCCGTGATCATCGCCATCGTGCTTAACCTTGGCCCCGTTCCGGCCGTCATCGTGACGCTATTCACCTTTGTCACCACCATCATGAGCGCACAGAGCTGCGGCCAGACGGGCATCGACCCCATGGAGATCTTTGGCCTCATCGTTATGCTCATCGTGGCCGCCTTCGCTCAGATCGCTCAGGTCAAGCTGTTCTTTATCGCCGGCATCGTGGCCGTGGCGTGCGGCCTTGCGGGCGACGTCATGAACGACTTTAAGGCCGGCGCCGTGCTGGGCACCAACCCGCGTGCGCAGTGGATCGGCCAAGCCATTGGCGGCATCGTGGGTGCCCTGGTCGCTGCCGCTGTCATGGTCGCGCTCGTCACCGCCTATGGTCCGGACGCCTTCGGCCCCGACAAGAGCTTTGTGGCCGCGCAGGCAAGCGTGGTCGCCACCATGGTCTCGGGCATCCCGAGCGTGCCGTGGTTTGCGGGCGGCTTTATCGCCGGCATCGTCATGTACTGGCTCGGCATTCCGGCCATGATGATCGGCCTGGGCGTGTACCTGCCGTTCTATATGTCGCTCACGGCTTTCCTGGGCTCCTGCGTTAAGCTCGCCTACGACAAGTGGGCCGCTCACCGCGACGCCGAGGCCGGTCTTTCGGACGAGGAGGAGGCCGCCAAGGACGCCGCCTTCCAGGAGCAGGGGCTGGTTGTCGCCAGCGGCCTGCTCGGCGGCGAGTCCATCGTCGGCGTTATCCTGGCGTTTGTCTCCGTGGGCTTAAGCCTGCTGGGCTAAGTCGAGCAGCTGCTCGACAGCAACCATATTGCCTACGGCTTGCCCGGTCGGTAGCTTTTGCGGCTGCTGACCGGGCTTTTTGATATCGAAACAAAGAAAGGCCGGCGCGCTGCGTTTAACAGCGCGCCGGCCTTATCGTTTGGCTAACGAGACGGTCCCGTTATGAATTGAAGTTCGTTGCAGAAACTACGCTCGAAACGCTACATCTGCTTGCGACGACGATCGCTCAGCGTCACACCAGCGGCCACGAGGGTGATACCGCCGATGACGAACACCTCGCCCGCAAGAGCGGAGTCATCGCCAGTCTGGGCGAGCGCGGCCGACGTGGCCTGTTTCTTGGCAACGGGGGCCTTTGCGGCGGCCTGCGTAACCTGGGGCTTGGCCTGAGGCTTGCTCTGCGGCTCGGCCTTGGGATGATACTTGTCGTACTCGGCCTGAGCGGCAGCCAGGGCATCCTTGGCATCGTCAAGCTCGGCAAGCGCGGCGGCATAGGCGTCGTTGGCGTCGGACAGCTTGGCATCGGCATCGCTCAGGGCAGCCTTGAGACCAGCGGCAGCATCGACGGCGGCCTTGTAGCGAGCGTAGGCAGCGTTCAGCTTGACCAGCTTCTCGTTGCCCGTCGTGCCCGCGGCAAGGGATGCCTTGTGGTCGACGGCCTCAAGATCGGCCTTGAGTGCCTCATCGTTGGCAAGCTCGGCCTTGGCCTTGACGATATCGAGGTTCGCATCGACGACGGCTTCGTTGGCGGCCTCGAGCTGCTTCTGGGCATCGGCGACGCCGGCGACGGCGGCGTCATAGGCGACCTTGGCGTCGTCGACCGCTTTTTGGGCTCCAGCGAAGCGCTCGAAGGCCTTGTTTGCGGTGGCCAGCTCGCCCTCCGCGGCCTTGACCTTCGCCTGCGCGTCGGACAGGGCCTGCTTCTTGGCGTCAACTGCCTGCTTGGCGTCCGAAAGAGTGGTCGCAGCGTGCGTATCTGCGGCCTGAGCCTTGTCAACGCCAGCCTGGGCAGTGTCGTCGGCCTTCCTGGCATCGTCAAGCGTGCCCTGCTTGTTCGCAAGGTCCGTCTTGGCGGCATCGCGCTTGGCGGTAAGGTCCTTGACCGAAGCGGTGGCGTTGTCATACGCCTCGCTGGCCTGGTCGGACTTTGCCTTGGCAGCATCGCGGGCGCTGCGAGCCTTCGCCTTGTGAGCAGCGGCATCGGCCGCCTTCGTCTTGCTGTCAGCAAGCGTGGCGTTTGCCTTATCGAGAGCTGCCTGGGCAGTAGCGGCTTCGCCCTTGGCGGCATCGAGCTTGGCCTGGGGCGTCTTGACGTCAATACCCTTGAGTTTGGCTTCGGCGGCGTCGTATGCCGTCTTCGCGGCGGCGGTGTCGGACTTAGCCTTCTCGTACTCACCCTTGGCGGTGTTCATGTTCACATCTGCTGCGGTGAAAGCGTCCTGGGCGGCAGCCTGCCCGTTTACAGCTGCGAAGTAAGCTTCCCTAGTAGTTCCAAAGTTCTTCTGCGCCTCGGCGAGCTTGCCCTGAAGCTCCTTGAGCTGCTCCTTCTGCTCCTGCGTGCCGCCTGCATTGTAGGCGGAATCGATGTAGTCGTTGAGGAGCTTCTTGAACTCGGGGACAGTGAAATCAGCCTGAGTGCTATCAGCGCTGTAATCGAAGATGGTTACCTCGGAATCGGTGTTCTTACCGCTACCGGTCGCGATACCGATGGCTTCCGTGGCGGAATCGATGATGTTGAGATAATGCCCGCACTCGTGATAGATGCTGTTGTAGTTCTGGTAGATGTAATAGGAATCATATCGGTGGCTGCCGAGTTCGTCGCCATACTGCGCGACGTACTTATCGAATGCCTCCTTCTCCTGTGTGTAGAGGCCGGTGTAGGGCCAACCGAGTGTATCCTCGGTCTCGCCGCCGGTATATGCGCCGCCTCCGCCGGCAAGATTTTCCCCGTTGTCGAAATAGCAGTTCGAGTGTCCCCAGATGTTCGATGAATATGATGTATTAAGGGCTGCCGCCACAGTCATGCGGAGGCTGACGCTGAGCGCCGACTGACCGTTCGCCTTGCGGAGGTTGTTCTGGGTATCGAGGTAGGTCAGGGCGTTGCGCATCTGCTCCAGGGAAAGCGGGTTGGTGTCGCGAGACATGTCCTGATCGACGTACTGGTCATACCATTCGGCCTTATCATCGGCACCGGTCAGCATCGATACGGCATCCTGGGCGTTCTTTTTCTGCGTGGCTGTGAACTGGCTGCCGCCGATGATGTAGTTCATGAAGCCGAACATACCCTGACTGATGACTTCCTGGTCAACGGTCATGTTGGACTTTAGGTCTGCAATCTGCTGCTCAAGAGCTTCAACCTGGGCATTAGCAGCGTCATAAGCCTTTTCCGCGGCGTTCGAAGCGGCGCATGCCGTCTCCCACTCGCCGCGTTTCTGCTTGCGAACTTCGACAAGCTTATCGTACGCGGTCTTCTTGTCT
This sequence comes from uncultured Collinsella sp., assembly GCA_900547715.1. Taxonomy (GTDB): domain Bacteria; phylum Actinomycetota; class Coriobacteriia; order Coriobacteriales; family Coriobacteriaceae; genus Collinsella. Next base: position 4,644 of record URHU01000032.1, read on the forward strand.
GCTTCGGTCTGCTGCGCCTTCTCGTATGCGGCCTTGGCGGCGTCGCGCTCGCTGGCGGCGGCGTTGTACTCCTTGTTTGCCGCATCGTATGCGGACTGGGCAGATGCCACGGCAGCGTTGGCGGCGTTGGCCTTCTCCTGCGCGGCGGTGGCGGTATTCTGAGCCGCCTGCAGGTTCGCCTGGGCGGCAGCGTCGGCATCCGTCGCGGCATTGAGCTCCGTCTGCGCGGTCTTGAGCTCACCAGCAGCAGCGTTCATGGCGGCCTCAAGCGCACTCAGGTCGACACCCGTACCCGAGACGGCAGCATCGAGCGCGGCCTGCGCCTGGTTGAACTTCTGCTGGGCGTTATCGCGCGCAGTGGTTGCAGTGGCGAGGGCAGCGGCAGTCTCCTGCTTCTTGGCCTGGGCAGTCGTCAAAGCTGCCTCGGTATTCTGCTTTTCCTGCTGGGCGCTGGCCTCGGCAGCCTTGGCCTGGTCCAGATTGTCCTGTGCAGTAGTAACGGCCTTATTGGCGTCATCGAGCTTTGCCTGCGCGTCCTCGACGGCCTTCTTGGCGGCCTCGTACTCGTCCATACCCATGGCCTCGAGCTTGGCCTGGGCATCATCGAGGGCCTTCTTGGCCTCATCCTGCTTTGCCTTGGCGTCCTTGAGCGCCTGGGTCTTATCCTCGACACTCTTGTTGGCCTGTTCGAGCTGATCGTTCAGGTCGCCCAGCTTCTTCTGCTGCTGCTCGGTCTTTTCGACGGCCGCTTTGAGCTCGTCAATCTTCTCCTGGAGCGCGGCGACTTCTGCTGCGTTCTGCTCGATTTCGTTGTCGCTCACAGCCTGCGAGGCCTGATTCTTTTGCTGCTGCGCCTGCTTTTGAGACTGGCCCGCCGCGTCGGCCTTCTTCTGGGCGGCATCGTAGGCGGCCTGAGCGTCCTTGAACTGCTTTGCCGACTCCTCGGCCAGCTGGGCAGCCGTCTTTACGACCGCTTGGTTACCGGCGGTAACGGTATTCTCTACAGAACTACCCCCCCCCTGAACAGAATCGCCGTTACCGGTTGACGGTGCGGCGATTGCCGCCAGCGGCGACATGAGCGGCTGAGCGATGAGGCCCGCCGTCAAAACGGTTGCGACGGCGCGGTTAGCAACGCCCTTGACGTTGACAGTCTTGGCCCGAGGCTCAAAGTGTTGTGGACTGTAGTTTGCCATGGCTTTCTCCCTTTGACACGGATGTATCCATACGTATCAAATGGTAGCTGTCGATTTTTGAATTCTGTTGCGCAACATTGGCGACCAGCGTATTTTTTGAAATTCACGCTCTCGTGCTTCACAATTTCGTCACATATGTAGGAGCTGGTGCATCATATTCTTGCGGGATCGAATTGAGCCTGTAATTTGCATTTGCTCCCGCGTCATCCGCCCTATCGGATTCCGCATCCAACAGACGCCCTGCCCGCCACGGTGTAGAGTTAGGACAACGGGCGCGTTGCGCGGACCGCGCTGGAACGAGGTGGACATGGAACTCGACAAACAACAGATCAAGCGACTACGCGAACGCCATCACCGGCGCCACGGCATCCGCCCCGCCCATAGCGAGGCCATGGAGAACGCCACCCGCTTCCTAAAGCGCGCATTCAACATTCGCGAGGGTCGCGCGCCCTACCACGTAATCCGCAAGCGCTTTGTAAACGGGGCACGCCTGACCGGCTCTCACCTGTGCATCCTCATCATCGCCATGCTCATCGCAAGCATCGGCCTCGATATCGACTCGGACATCGCCATCGTGGGCGCCATGCTCATCTGCCCGCTTATGGGATCGGTCCTTGCCATGGCATATGGCATCGCCACGCTCGACCGCGAAATCACCGTCGAGGCCATTGCCAGCCTCGCACTGCAAATGGCCTTTTGCCTGGTCACATCCACGTTGTACTTTAAGCTCTCGCCCCTCGGCACCACCACGGCCGCCATTATCGACAACTCGACGCCCACCGTGTGGGACCTTGCCGTCGCGCTCGCGGGCGGCTTTGCGGGTGGCCTGGGCAACTCGCGCGACCAGGAACCCGCCACGCTCATCGCCGGCGTGGCCGTGGCAACCGCGCTCATGCCGCCCCTGTGCGCGGCGGGTTATGGCATTGCCATCGCGAGCGGGTCGCTGTTCCTCTCAGCCCTCTACGAGTTTGGCATCAACGTCGTCTTTATCGCGCTGGCGGCCGAAGCCGTATTGCTTCTTTTACGTGTACCGCTCAAGCGTGATCTCAACGGCGACGGCATTGTGACCGCCAAGGAAAACGCCGAGGTCGACGAGCTGTCACGCAAGGTGCGCCGCCGCATTATTGTGGGCACAGCCATCTTTGCCATCCCCTGCATCGTTATGACCGCGGGTTCCATTGGCTCGGCGCAGGCCGGCGTGCAGGACGGCTACGGCGTCACCGAAACTACGCGCGAACTTGCCGCGGTGCTGCCGGGCTTTAAGGATTACACCGTCGCCATCGAGACCTCGGTCACCGAAGGCGACGAGGAGGGCATCGTCGAGCGCCAAACTGTCGCCCATGTGACAACGAGCGAGGCGCTCGGAACGCACGACCGCCACGTCGCCCGCAAGCTCATCGACCTCAACGTGCCCGAACTCGATCGCGTGGAGTTCGATGTGAAGTGATGCAGAGCGCGGGATGAATGCTCGCACGGACGCAAGTTACGACGAGGCGCAGGTGCGATACGGACACGAGCAAATAGCGGGGTGCAGTTCGCACCCGCGCCCCGCTCGCTGCTTTATTGCCGCGAATCAGACGTCCGCATCGACATCGCCAGACTCCACCGTAAACGCCGGATCGGTGCTCACAAGATAAAATCGGGTCACCTTAGTATTTCTAATTAGGTAAATCTGCCCTTGATTGCGTCGGCGCGATATATATGCAACGTGAACCGTGCCGACCTCTTCGCCGTTTTCCTTCTTTAATACCAGGATATTGGGATCGTCCGTACGCTTAAACTGCCCGTCTGTGCAGATTCCGTCTTTGTCGACCAGCTGCCATCGACAGTTGTCCTCCTCATGAAAAGTCAGGGTTTCCAGACTCGTCTTGTCGTCCCGATAGTAACCGTCAATGGCAAACCCTTCGGAAGCGCATTCCTGCATATAGGACGTTTCTCGGCTTATAGCAAACAGCCCTGTAGCGCCCAGGAGCACAGCCAGGCAGACCACTGCAAGGGTTATCGAAATAGCACGGCGACCCATGTTAGCCCAACCGATAGTTGTTTAACGGAGCGTGAAACATACCTGGAACCTCCGATATCAGGGGAAACGTCGCCAGCAGGCTGGCGACAACTATATGTTTCTGACATCAAACCATATGGCTGCCACTCGCGGAGGGGGCATCGGCGAACGGCGTGTTTTCATACTCCATTGGTCAAACCTAAGCGCGGCCCTACAGCTCGTACTTGTACACGCGGTAGATGTACTTTTCGGCTTCCATCTCGTAGGTAGCGATGGGCAGTCCATAGCGATCGTACTCGGCAAAGGTCTTGGCCATGCCCGATGCCACGAGCATGCTGTTCGAATTGCCGACGCGCTGCGCACTGCTCACATAACCCGAGAACGGCACTGCGATCTGGTCTTCGAGCTCGTAGGTGCGCGCGATCTCGTCCACCGTAAAGATGCGCCCAAACGAATGCGTTCCCTTGTTGTAGTCGGTCACCACCGCGGCGCCCAGCTGGTCCCAGTCGAACTTGGGATAGCGCTCGGTCGCACCAAAGTTGTTGTCGTATAGCAGCACCTGGTAGCAACCAGTCGCTGCCGTGTCAGAACTCGGCAGATACGTCACGCTGTGCTGGCCTGCATTGAGCGAGAAATCGCCCTGGGCCTGCAGCAGCTTGTCCTCAAAGCCCGAGCCGGCCCATTGCCACTCCTTTCTATTTCTGGGTCCATCTTCTCACTGTTGGCGGCCGGAAATGATCCGTTTTCCTCCGACCCCGAGGGATCATTTTTAGTACTTAAAGAAGCCCTCGCCCGAGCTTTCGCCCAGCTTGCCTTCGTCGAGCATTTTCTTGAGGACGGACGCCATGGCCTTAAAGTTGCAGGGCATCATCATCTTTTTGAGCAGTGGGCTCACCAAACCCGGCACCTTCTGATACTGCATGACGATGTTGTAGGCCGTCTGGATGCCCACCGTGTCGAACACGCGGAACGGACCTTTGGGCGCGCCGGTGCCGCGCGTCCACGCGAGGTCGATGCTCTTGGGGTCACTCACACCCGAGACATACAGGTCGAGGCCCGAAAGCAGCCATGGCACCAGCATGGAATTGAGCAGATAGCCGTTCTTTTCCTTGTTGACGGGCAACGCCAGCATACGGATATCGTTGGCAAAGTCGACGAGTTCATCGAAGTAGCGCTTGTCGGTCTGGTCCTGTGCCATGACCTCGGTCATGTTGTTCTTCCAGATAGAGTTGGCAAAGTGCAGCGACAGGTACTTCTCGGGGCGGCCAGTGTACTTGGCAAAGGTACTCGGCAGTAACGTGGAGGAGTTGGTCACGACGACGGTCTTTTGCGGGAGGACCGGGGCGAGCTTCTTGTAGAAGTCAATCTTTGCCTGGGTATCCTCAGCCATAGACTCGATGACCAAATCGGCGTCGGCCACTGCCTTGGCAAGATTGAGCTCCAGCTTGAGTGTGGAGTAGGCGCGCTCAACGGCGGCGAGTGCCGCCTCTTTGTCGAAGGGCTTGCCGCTATCGGCGATACCGGAGCACCACTCGCCCGTGCCGTCCGCCATACCCTCGATTGCCGCGATGTACTCCTCGCGCACATGATCGATCTTGGGCTGGGTGCGGCCGATGCCGCCCTCGCTGCGCAGCCAAATCGTTACATCAAAGCCGCAGTAGGCAGCCTGAAAGGCAATCTGGCTTCCCAGCACGCCGCCGCCGGCAACGCAAACGGTCTTGTAGCTCATAGGAACAGTCCTCTCTTACGTAATTCCATAGATGTGTATTTATTCAACCGTAAGAGGGCTGCACACTGGGGGTGGGTTCTATAAACGGACGGTAATTTGCGGCGAACGGCTACATCTGTTCATTATCTCAGGGTTCCGAGGGCGATTTTTTGTGCCACCGAGACGTCGTTTGCGGAAGTATGCGGCAAATTCCGGAACCCTTGAGCACCCCCCGATTTTCCGCCAATAAAACCGCAGGTACAGGGCTTGGACATATTCGGTGTGCTCGGTCTATTCAGATTTTGCCGCATACTTCCGAAATCTGAGTTCGCAAAGGGTGATAGTCGGGGCGTTTACGCAACATATGTCCAAGCAAAAACGGGTGGTAGCCGATATGTCTACCACCCGTTTGCCTCATATCTAGCCCAAAGCAGGCCAGCTACTTCTTAATGCCGCGTCCCAGGCGCTCAGCGACCGACGCCACGGCGCTCTCATCGACCGAGCCGCAGCTCACGCAGCCATCGTGGGCACGCATCTGGCCGGTGACCTCGTCCATCGCGAGCGGCGCCACCTTCTCGAGCTTAAAGCCTTTACCGGCGCGCATGTTTTCCTTGGCCACGCTAATCATGAGCTTAATGCGGTTGAGCTGGTTGACCTCGGACGCACCAGGATCATAGTCCACCGCGACGATGTTGCTCTCAGGGTGCTGGCGGCGTAGCTCCTTAATCACGGCCTTGCCCACCACGTGGTTGGGCAGGCACGCGAAGGGCTGCGTGCAGATGATGTTGGGCGCACCGTGATCGATCAGGTCGAGCATCTCGGCCGTGAGCAGCCAGCCCTCGCCCATGTTGTTGCACACCGAAAGCACCGTACGGGCCTTGTCGGCCATGGTGCCGATGCGCTCGGGTGCCTCGAAGCGGCGGGACTTTTCGAGCATCTCCTCCACCGGTGTGCGCATCCAGTCCACGAGCTTGATGAGCGCCTGCATACCAGCGCGCGTGGTAGCAGAGCTTCCCAGCTCGTCCTTCTGCAGCTCGGCGTTGCTCATGGAGTACAGGAAGAAGTCGAGCAGGCCCGGCACCACAGCCTCGCAGCCCTCGCGCTCGATAACGTCGACCACGTGGTTGTTGGCCGTGGGATGGAACTTGACCAGAATCTCGCCGACCACGCCCACGCGCGGCTTGGTGCCCTCGCCCACGAGCGGCATGGTGTCGAACGCGCGAATGGCCTCGCGGCACAGCTTGGTGTAGTTATGGCGGTTGAACTTAGGCGCCAGCTTGCGGGCGCGCGCCATATACTCCTCGTAGAGCGCGTTGGCAGCACCAGGCGTTGCCTCGTACGGGCGGCAACGATAGAGCATCTGCATCATCACGTCGCCAAAGAGCACCGCGTAGACTGCCTGCTTGAGCAGCGCCGGCGTAATCTTAAAGCCGGGGTTGTCCTCACCGAGCGCCACGGCAGAAAGCGAGATCACCGGGATCTCGGGATGACCGCTCTCGCGCAGGGCCTTGCGAATGAGCGCGATGTAGTTGGTGGCGCGGCAGCCGCCGCCGGTCTGGCTGATGACTACGGCCGTCTTGGACAGGTCGTACCGACCGCTCTCGATGGCCTCCATAATCTGGCCCGTCACCAGGATCGACGGATAGCAGATGTCATTGTTCACGTAGCGCAGGCCGGCCTCGACGGCATCGTGGTCAGTCGAGGGCAGCAGCTCCAAGTTGTAGCCAGCACCACGGAACACCTCTTTGACCAGGTCAAAGTGGATCGGGGCCATCTGCGGGCACAGGATGGTGTAGCCCTCGTCGCGCATCTGCTCGGTAAAGGGCACCTTGGGCCACGCGGTCGAGGCGCTCTCACGCTGAGCCTCAAACGTGTACTTGTGGCTTGCGAACGCGGGGGCATCCGTGGAGGGCGCCACCGGCGCGGCATCGCCCTGCTCGTAGGCCTCGCCCGCGGCCGTGGCCTCGGCCAAGCGCTCGGCCTCCTGATCCTTGAGCGCCGCCATGAGCGAGCGGATGCGGATGCGCGCGGCACCCAGGTTGGATACCTCGTCGATCTTGAGCACGGTATAGATCTTGCCGCTGGCCTCAAGGATTTCCTGCACCTGATCGGTAGTCAGGGCATCGAGACCGCAGCCGAAGGAGTTGAGCTGGATCAGGTCCAGGTCGTTGCGCATCGTCACAAAACGGGCGACAGCGTACAGGCGGCTGTGGTACATCCACTGGTCGACGACGCGAATCGGACGCTCGGGCTTTACCAGGTGCGCGAGCGAATCCTCGGTAAAGACCGCAAAGCCAAAGCTCGAGATAAGCTCGGGCAGGGCGTGGTTGATCTCGGGGTCGTTATGGTAGGGGCGACCGGCGAGCACGATGCCGTGGCCGCCATGGTCCTCGACCCACTTAAGAGCCTCCTCGCCCATGGTCTGGATGTCCTCGTGGAAACGCGCATCGGCCTCAAAGGCAGCGTTGACGGCGGCATCGACCTCGGAGCGCGTGATCTTGGGACCGCGCACGCGGCCGCGACCAGCCTCGGCGTCGGCCACGCGGTCGACGGCGAGCACCTGGTACAGGCGGCGCTTGAGTTCGGTCTTGTCGTGATAGGGCACAAACGGATACAGGAACTCGATGTTCTGCTCGCGGATCTCGTCGATGTTGAGCGCCAGCGCCGTGGGGTAGCTCATGACGATGGGGCAGTTGTAGCAGTTACCGGCCGTCGGGTCCTCCTTGCGCTCCCAGCGCACGCACGGCATCCAGATGAAGTCGACGTCACGGTCGATGAGGTTCATCACGTGGCCGTGGCTCATCTTGGCCGGATAGCACACGCTCTCGGACGGCATGGACTCGATGCCCGCCTGGTAGGTCTTTTTGCTCGACTGGTCGGACAGCTGCACGCTAAAGCCCAGGCGCGTAAAGAACGCATGCCAGAAGGGGTAGTTCTCGTACATGTTGAGCGCGCGTGGGATACCCACGGTGCCGCGCGGGGCCTCGTCGGGACTCAGGACCTCGCGGTTAAAGAGCAGCTCGTTTTTCTTTTTGAAGAGGTTGGGGGCCTCGGTCTTCTGCTTTTTGTGGCCAGCACCCTTCTCGCAGCGGTTACCGGTAATGAAGCGCCTACCGCCGCCAAAATCGTTGACGGTGAGCTGGCAGTTGTTGGAGCAGCGACCGCAGCGGACGTGCTTTTGCGTCACGGTGAGGTGCGCGATGTCCTCGGCCGAAAGGATGGTCGAGGTCCCGTCGATGCCGGCGCGATCGCGGGCGAGCAGGGCCGCACCGTAGGCGCCCATGCAGCCGGCGATGTCGGGACGCACGGCGTGAACGCCGGTGAGCTGCTCAAACGCGCGCAGCGTGGCATCGGACATAAAGGTGCCGCCCTGAACGATTACCTGGCTGCCGATCTCCTTGGGATCGCGCAGCTTAATGACCTTGAACAGGGCATTCTTGATGACGGAATAGGACAGGCCGGCCGCGATATCGCCCACCGTGGCGCCTTCCTTTTGCGCCTGCTTGACGCGCGAGTTCATAAAGACCGTGCAGCGACTTCCCAGGTCGACCGGGGCTTTGGCATGGATGGCGGCGTTGGCGAACGCGCGCACGTCCATGTTCATAGAGACGGCGAAGCTCTCGATAAAGCTACCGCAACCCGACGAGCAGGCCTCGTTGAGCATGATGTGCTCGATGACGCCGTCCTTGACGCGCAGGCACTTCATGTCCTGGCCGCCAATGTCCAGAATGAACTCGACGCCGGGCAGGAACGCCTTGGCGCCGCGCAGGTGCGCGACGGTCTCGATCTCGCCGGAATCGGCCTTGAGGGCCTCGATGAGCAGCGCCTCGCCGTAGCCCGTGGTGGTCACGTGGCCTATGGTGCAGCCGGCGGGGATGTGGTTGTAGAAATCGGCCATGATGACCTTGGCCGTGCCCAGGATGTCGCCGTTGTTGTTGCCGTACCAGGTGTGCAACAGCTGGCCGTCCTCGCCCACAAGCGCAGCCTTCATGGTGGTGGAACCGGCGTCGATGCCGATGAACACGCGGCCGGTGTAGCCTTCGAGTTTGCCCTTGGGGACGACTTCCTGGTCGTGGCGGGTCTTGAACTCGGCGAAGTCCTCGTCGGTGGCAAAGAGCGGATCCAGGCGCTCGACCTCGGCACCCTGTGTGTCACCCAGGGCATCGATGGCCTCGATGAGCTGCGGGAACGTGCTGAGCTTGTTGGACTCGTGCGCCATGGCGGCGCCGCTCGCCACAAACAGGTGGGCGTTTTGGGGCACAATGCGGTGCTCCTCGTCCAGGTTGAGCGTGAGGTAGAAGCGGTGGCGCAGCTCGGAGAGGTACTGCAGCGGGCCGCCCAGGAAGGCAACGTTGCCGCGGATGGGACGGCCACACGCCAGGCCCGAAATGGTCTGAGTCACGACAGCCTGGAAGATGGAGGCGGCCACGTCCTCGGGGCGGGCGCCCTCGTTGAGCAGCGGTTGGACGTCGGTCTTGGCAAAGACGCCGCAGCGGCTGGCGATGGGATAGATGGTGGTGGCGTTGGCCGCGAGTTCGTTAAGGCCGCTGGCATCGGTGTGCAGCAGGGTTGCCATCTGGTCGATGAACGCGCCCGTACCGCCGGCGCAGGTGCCGTTCATGCGCTGCTCGATGCCGTTGTCAAAGTAGATGATCTTGGCGTCCTCGCCGCCCAGCTCGATGGCGACGTCGGTGGCCGGGATGAGGGTCTCGACAGCGCGCTTGCTGGCGATGACCTCCTGGACAAACTCCAGGTCGAGCCACTGGGACAGCAGCAGGCCGCCCGAACCGGTAATGGCGCAGGTCATTTGGGCCGTCGGCAGCACGGTCGCGGCACCCTCGAACAAGTCGCGGGCGCAAGCGCGGACGTCGGTGTGGTGACGCTGGTACTTGGCGTAGACAATCTGGTTGTCGTCGTTGAGCACAGCGAGCTTAACGGTGGTGGAGCCCACGTCGATGCCCAGGTGCAGGTTGCCGCGGGCGGCCTCGGGGTTGAAGATCGCGCCTTCGGGGGCCTGGGCGGCGGTGGCGACTAGGGGCTCAGCGTCGGTGGCGGGCTCGCTAGCGACGGACGTCTCCCCTGCCGCGTTCTTGGCATCGGCAACTGCCTCGGCAACTTTCTCGGCAGCCGCGGTCGCGGCCTTCTGCGCGGCGTCCACCACGGCGGGCGCGGCCTCGCGTGCAGCAGCGACCACGCGGTCTTTAATGCCCTCGACGAGTTTGCTCATTGTCTCTCCTCTTAGTTGTTGGACTCGACGGTTGCGGTGGTGTCGACCGCGTCCTCGAGCTGCAGGTTCAATAGCTTCATGCCGTATTCCGGCACGTTGATATCGATGGGTTGGCCATACAGGTCGCCGGGGCGCACAAAGGCGATAACCGTCATAATGCGCGCCATGGTCTCGGGCGATTCAGAAAGGTCACGCTCAAACCAACGCTGGATCATGCCGACCTCGGCACTCACGACATAGGTGACGTAGTAGTCAAAGAAGGTGCCCAGCGCCAAGCCCAAAATGCCCGTCTGTGCGCGCGGCACCACGGCCTCGCGTGCGGTATCGATGATCTTTTTAATAAAGGCGGGGTCGCCGCCCGGGCCCAGCAGCGATCCGATTAAATCGCGGTTGGCCGCAAGGTAGCGCAGCAACTCAACCGAACCGGGTGCCGGCTCGAGCTCATCGATGTTGTGATAGAGATCGGGCAGCTGAGCTGCGGTGATGAGCTCAATGCGCTCACGGATCTCGGCCAGCAAGCCGTCCTCGATTTGATTGATAAAGTCGGGGATATCGCGGTAGTGCGAATAGAACGTGCGGCGCGTAAGGCCAGCGCGCTCGGTGAGCGACGCGACATTAATGCGCGAAAGGTCGCCGCTTTCGGCAAGCTCGCTGGCAAGTGCCTGGCGAAGGGCACGCTGCGAGCGAAGGGACCGGCGATCGCATTTCTCGAGCTGGGACAAACGTCCTCCTTGTTACTCAGCCTGTGCGCTATTGCACAGTGCGAGTATTATTGCACACCGTGTGCATCAACACGTAAAGGCAATATTTGGGATGTGACGAAGGGGCAGCCTCTTTGTCACATTCAGCGACCGCCTAGGTTGTGCCAGTTGTGCCTGGCTTTTGGAGCGGCATTGCTGATTGTTCAAAATGTCATTCGTGGGTAGAATAGTGTCGACGGCAGCCCAAGTTCTGGAAAGCTGGGCAGCGCCGTTGTTTGCATTAGGGGGTCAACGCCTTAGCGGCGGCGACCCCTTCTGTTGCGCTTCGAACGCTGCTTGAGTGCCTCGGAAAGGCCGACGAGCGCCGTGAAGAACGAGACCAAAGCGGTCAGAAGTCTCACGAAATCAATCAAATCGGTCATGGGCATCACCTCCCATCAGGTGGAGGGCGCTGCCCGGCACATGGAACTGCCGCCAACGATACCGATTCTATCAAAGCGTAGTTGTATATGCGAATATATGTTCGTATTCCAAGAACACAGACCCCTGTGACAAAGGGGCTGCCCCTTTGCCACATTATTCGATGACGGTGCGAGAGTTTTGCTTATGCATGGTGGCAAGCATGTGTTTGGGGACGGCGTGGACCATGCAGCTGCCGATGGTCGCACTCGCGGCGGCCTTAGCTGCATCGCTAGCGTTTTTGGTCGCGTAGCTGTGGCGGAAACGCTTGAGCATGGCGATGTCGTTGCCGCCGTCGCCGTAGACCGCGACCTCATCCTCGGCAATACCGTAGTAGCCCGCCAGCCAAGCCACACTCTCGCCCTTGTTGCACGCCACGTCCGTGATCTCAAACATCACCGGATCGAACGGCGCGTTGACCACGCGGTCCGAGCGCTCGGCCAAATACGCCTTAAGGTCGCGCTCCAGCTCGGGCGAGGTCACGCGACAATTGATCTTGCACACATCGTGGCGCAGAATGTCACCGATCGACTGGTCGAAATACTGTTCCTCGTGATACCCGCCACGTGCACGCATGCCGCGCATCACGATGCGCTTGATGGGGCTGTCCTTTTTAAAGCCTGCCTGATGCATCTCGAACGAACCGCTCGAGAACATGCCATCGGGTGTGGAGCAATCAAAGCAAATGTCCGGGAATGCCTTGAGCAGCTCCTCGGTAATCTGTGGGTCGATAGTCCAGGTCTTGAGCACCTCGCCATGGCTGTCGCGCACGATGGATCCGTTAGAGCAGCAAGCATCGAGCGCCAGCCCCGTAAAGCCATGCTCGCCGACCGGCAGCGTCGAGCGTCCGGTCGCGGGAACCACATGCAGGCCAGCTTCGGTCAGCTCGCGAATGGCACGGCGGATGGTCCCATCCGCTTCGTGCAGGGCGTTCAGCAGCGTTCCGTCTAAGTCACTCGCAAACATCTTGATCATGGACATGCCTCTCCTTCGTCTGCACGATATTGTAGACGAGAACGGGCGCACCCCAAGAGAGGCACGCCCGTCAGGCGAAAGATTGTCCTACACCGCGGCGGGGCCGTGTTCGCCGGTACGGATGCGGATGACCTCCTCGACCGGCTCGACCCAAATCTTGCCGTCTCCAACGGCACCGGTGCGAGCAGCATTGCAGATAATCTCGACAATTCCCTCGACATGCTCATCGGCGCAGATAAGGGTGAACTGTACCTTAGGGATCGTGTTGACAAGCAACTCGTTGCCGCGCACGTATTCCTTCCAGCCATGCTGTGCGCCGCAGCCCTGCACCTGGTTGATAGTCATACCGCGAACATCGGCAGCAAACAGCGCATCTTTAAGAACCTCAAGCTTTTCCTGGCGCACGATAGCCGTGATCTTTTTCATAATGAATTCCTCTCAATAATCAACGTATCCCTTTACATGAGACGCGGGTTTCCCAGGTGCCGCAGATTGGGTTGAAAGAGGAGCGCCGCGTACTTTTGTACGCAAGCGACGGTTTGAAACCCAAGGTGCGGTGCCTGGGGAAGCCGCTAGTCAAGTCCCGAGAAGGAGGGATATGCGCTCTCGCCGTGCTGACTCGCATCCAGGCCCAGCGCCTCGTCGGCCTCGTCCACGCGCAGGCTGCCGTGGAACAGCGCCTTGACCACCGCGGCGGTCACCAAGTCGAGCACCAGTACAATAGCGACCGTCACCACAATGCCCAAAATCTGCGAGACGAGCAGCGACACGTCGCCCGTGTAGAACAGGCCACCCTTACCGGTCCACGAGAGCTCCGGCACACAGAACAGGCCCGTGAGCACGCCGCCCAAGATGCCGCCGATGCCGTGGCAACCGAACGCGTCGAGTGCATCGTCGTAGCCAAACTTGGTCTTAAGATGGCTGATAGCCAGATAGCAGACGGGCGATACGATCAGGCCCATGACCAGCGCCGCCCACGGCTCGACAAAGCCCGCGCCCGGCGTGACCACCACAAGGCCCGCAACCAGACCGGTGCTGGCGCCCACCAGCGTGGGTCGACCGGTGTGCACGCGCTCGACGGCAAGCCACGAGACCATGCCCGCCGCGCTGGCCGTCACGGTATTGAGGATGGCAAGTGCCGCCACGGCGTCGGCCTTGAACTCGCTGCCGCCGTTAAAGCCAAACCAGCCAAACCAAAGCAGGCCGGCTCCCAGCGCCACAAACGGCACGTTATGCGGACGGTAGCTCACCATGCCAAAGCCACGACCTGTCTCTTATACACATCTCCGAGCCCACGAGACAGGCAGAAATCTCG
>URHU01000033.1:0-17849 GCA_900547715.1 uncultured Collinsella sp.
ATCTACACGCGTAAGATCGTCGGCAGCGTCAGATGTGTATAAGAGACAGACCAAGGCGGTAGCGCGCGAGCTTGCGCCCCGCGGCGTACGAGTGAACGCGGTCGCACCCGGGTTTGTCGAGACGGATATGACGGCAAAGCTCTCGGCGAAGGTTCGCGCGGCAACCGAGGAGCAGATTCCCCTAAAGCGCATGGCGCGCCCCGAGGAAGTGGCCGGCGTGGTGCGCTTTTTGGCGAGCGATGCGGCTGCCTACATTACGGGCGAGGTCGTACGCGTCGACGGCGGAATGGCGATGTAGAAACCAGGGCCGAAGAACGGCTTGGATGAGGAGACCATGATGGAACAGAGAGTTGCAATCACCGGTATCGGTGCCGTGTCGCCGCTCGGCAACACCGCGCTTGCCACCTGGGCGGCCATGTGCGCCGGCACGTGCGGCATCGGCCCGATCACGCACTTCGATACCGATGCGTTTGCCGTCAAGGTGGCAGCCGAGGTCAAGGGCTTTGACGGCAACGAGTACTTTGGCAAGCGTGACGCCAAGCATCTCGACCCCTGCGTTCAGTTTGCGATGGCGGCTTCGGACGAAGCCATGCACGATGCGGGCTTTGATGTCGAAGGCGCCATCGATCGCGAGCGCCTGGGCGTCTACGTGGGCTCGGGCGTGGGCGGCATGACGACGCTCGTCGACAACGTCCATACGATTGCCGAACGTGGGCCCCGCCGCGCATCGCCCTATATGATCGCGATGATGATCCCCAACATGGCATCGGGCAATATCGCAATCCGCCACAAGGCAAAGGGCCCGACCCTGCCCGTGGTGACCGCGTGCGCAACCTCGGCCCATGCGGTGGGCGAGGCGTTCCGCGCCATCAAGCACGGCTATGCCGACGCGATCCTCGCGGGCGGCGCCGAGGCCGCAATTATCCCCGATGCCGTTGCGGGCTTTACGTCCTGCCGCGCATTGACCACCAACCCCGATCCCGCGACGGCCTGCCGTCCGTTCGATGCAGACCGCGACGGCTTTGTGATGGGCGAGGGCGCCTGCGTGCTCGTGCTCGAGAGCATGGAACATGCGCAGGCGCGCGGTGCGCACATTTATGCCGAGGTCGTGGGCTACGGCAACACCGATGATGCCTATCACATCACGAGCCCTGATCCCGAGGCTGCCGGCATTGCCCGCGCGATATCGCTGGCGGTGACCGAGGGCGACGTCAAGCCTTCCGAGGGTCTCTACATCAATGCCCACGGCACATCTACCAAGCTCAACGATTCGTCCGAGACGGCGGGCATTAAGCGTGCGCTCGGCGAGGACGCGGCGCGCGCCGCGCACGTCTCGTCGACTAAGTCGATGACCGGCCACATGATCGGTGCCACGGGCGCCATCGAGGTCATGGCCTGCGCCATGGCGCTCGAGCAGGGCGTGGTGCCGCCGACCATTAACTACCACACGCCCGATCCCGCCTGCGATCTTGACTACACGCCCAATCGCGCGGTTCGCGCCGACCTTACCTGGGCGCTTTCGACCAACCTGGGCTTTGGCGGACACAACGCCGCCATCGCGCTGCGTAGATATACGAGGAGCTAGAGCATGGATTCCAAAAGACTTGCCGAGATAGCCGATGTTATGGAGGACCGCGGCCTCACGCGCGTACGCGTTGAGGAGCCCGATGGCACCGCGGTCGAACTCGAGCGCGCAAGTGCCGCGCAGCCGGTTGCCGTGCCCATGCCTATGCCGGGTGCCGTGACTGCTCCGGCGGTGGCTCCTGTCGCCATGCCTGCCACCGCACCGGAGCCCGCCGCGCAGGCGCCTGCCGCCGCGCCGGAGCCCAAGGGCACCGAGGTGACCGCTCCCATGGTCGGCGTTTTCTATGCTGCCCCGGCGCCGGGCGACGAGCCGTTTGTGCACGTGGGCTCTAAGGTCAAGGCCGGCGAGACCCTCTGCATCATCGAGGCCATGAAGGTTCTCAACGAGGTGACGGCAGAGGCGGATGGCGAGGTACTCGAGATCTGCGTGGCCGACGGCGACCTCGTGGAGTTTGGCAGCTGCCTCATGAGGATCGGATAGGTGATATCCATGAACAAAGAAGAGCTCAAGAAGCTGTTGCCGCATCGCGAGCCGATGCTTTTGCTCGACGAAGCCGAGCTGGTGGGCGACGAGGCCCACGGCAAGATCACGATTACGGGCGACGAGTACTTTTTGCAGGGGCATTTTCCGGGAAACCCGGTCGTCCCCGGCGTGATCCAGTGCGAGATGCTCGCCCAGAACTGCTGCGTGCTGCTGATGGGCGATGAGGAGGCGCGCGGCGCGACGCCGTTCTACACGAGTCTGGACAAGGTGCGCTTTAAGCGTCCGGTGCGACCGGGCGACACGGTGGATCTGGTGTGCTCCATCACGCGTGCGCGCGGGCCGTTCCGCTTTGCGACGGGCACCGCGAGCGTCAACGGTGAGGTTTGCTGCCGCGCCGATATGTCTTTTGCACTCATGCACGAAAGTTAAGGAAGGCTTCATGTTCGACAAAGTGCTCATCGCCAACCGCGGAGAAGTCGCGGTGCGTGTTATCCGTGCGTGCCGCGATATGGGCATCAAGACCGTCGCCGTCTATTCCACGGCCGATGCGGACGCGCTGCACGTGCAGCTTGCCGACGAGGCATATTGCATCGGTGGCCCGCGTCTTGCCGAGAGCTACCTCAACGACGATGCCGTGCTCACCTGTGCCGTAAAGTCGGGAGCTAAGGCAATTCATCCAGGCTATGGCTTTTTCTCCGAGAAGGCGAGCTTTGTGCGCGACTGCGACAAGTATGGCCTGGCGTTTGTCGGTCCTTCGGCCGAGGTGATCGACAGCATGGGCGACAAGGACGCCGCGCGTCGAACGGCTGCCGCGGCGGGCGTGCCCATCGTGCCGGGCTGCGATTTGCTCAAAAGCCCCGAGGAGGCAACGGCCGAGGCCGAGCGCATTGGCTGCCCCGTGCTCATCAAGGCGCGCGCGGGCGGCGGCGGTCGCGGTATTCGCAAGGTCGAGCGCGCGGAAGATGCGGCAAAGGCCTTTATTGAGGCGCGTGCCGAGGGCGAGGCCGTTTTTGGCGACGGCGAGTGCTACATGGAGAAGTTCGTCGCGCCGGCACATCACGTTGAGGTGCAGATTATGGCCGATAAGCAGGGCCATGTGTTTTCGCTCGGCGAGCGCGAGTGCTCGGTGCAGCGCCGCAACCAAAAGCTGATCGAGGAGAGCCCCGCGCCGTGCCTCGACGGACGCGATGATATTCGCGCGCGCATGCACAAGGCCGCGCGCGACCTGGCTCGTGCCGTTGGCTATGAGGGCGCCGGCACCATTGAGTTTCTGTACTCAGATGACGGCAATTTCTACTTTATGGAAATGAACACGCGCTTGCAGGTTGAGCATCCGGTCACGGAGTTTGTGACCGATACCGACTTGGTCAAGTGGCAGCTGCGCGTGGCAGCCGGCCAGCCTCTGCCCTTTGAGCAGGAGGATATGCCGGTCCGCAACCACGCCATGGAGTGCCGCATCAATGCCGAAACGCCGGACTTTCTGCCGTCATGCGGAACGGTCACCGCGTTGCGTGTGCCGGGTGGTCCGCGCGTGCGCTGGGATTCCGCTATGTTTACCGGTGCGAAAGTTCCGCCGTACTACGACTCCATGCTTGGCAAGCTCATCGTGTGTGCGCCCACGCGTGACGGCGCCATTCGCAAGATGCGCTCGGCCCTGGGCGAGCTCGTGATTGAGGGCGTGAGCGAAAACAGCGAGCTTCAGCTCGACGTGCTGGCAAACGACGAGTTCTTGTCGGGCATGTATCACACCGATCTGATGGGGCATCTCTATGCTGATGAATAGAAAAGCGAAGACGGTCAACGTCCTCGAGGGACCGATGACCGAGTCGTGCGCCGAGTTTCCCGCGCGCCACGTGTTTATCAAGTGCCCGGAGTGCCGCCGCGTGATCGATGAGGCGCGCCTGCACGACAACCTCGAGGTCTGCCCTCGTTGCGGCAAACACTTTCGCGTGAGCGGGCGCGACCGCATGCGCATGACGATTGACGAGGGCACGTTTGAGGAATGGGATGCCAGTCTGGCGCCGGAGGACTTCCTTTCGTTTCCCGGCTATGCCGACAAGCTCAAGAGCGTGAGCGAACGTTCGGGCGAGCGCGATGCCGTTGTGTGCGGCAAGGGCAAAATCTGCGGTTGCGATACGGCGCTCTTCTTTATGGACGCCAACTTTATGATGGGCTCGATGGGCTCCGTGGTGGGCGAGAAGATCTGTCGCACATTTGAGCGTGCGACCGAGCTGGGATTGCCGGTTGTCGGCTTTACCGTTTCGGGCGGTGCGCGCATGCAAGAGGGCGTGACATCGCTCATGCAGATGGCCAAAATCTCTGCGTCGGTTAGGCGTCATAGCGAGGCGGGCGGCCTGTATATCACGGTGCTCACCGACCCCACGACCGGAGGCGTAACCGCGAGCTTTGCCATGGAGGGCGACATTATCCTGGCCGAGCCCGATGCCCTGACGGCATTTGCCGGCCCGCGCGTGATCGAGCAGAACATGCACAAGCGCCTGCCCAAGGGATTCCAGCGCTCCGAGTTTTTGCTGGAGCACGGCTTTTGCGATGCCGTTGTTCCGCGTGGCGAGATTGCGCTCACGGTAGGCGAGCTGCTGGCGCTGCACGAAGGGCACGCGCCCGGCCTGGGGGCACCGCATGAGATCGTGCATACGGGCCGCCGCGGCAAAAAGCTGGGACATTTGTTCAAGCGCTCGGCCGCGCCAAAAACCGCGCTTGAGATCGTCAAGCAGACCCGCTCGGCAGATCGCGCCACGGCGGGTGAGATGATCTCGCTGGGCCTGGATGGATTTGTGGAGCTGCACGGCGACCGTTACTTTGGCGACGATGCTGCCGTGGTGGCTGGCATTGGCTGGAAGGACGGGCGCCCCGTAACGGTCATCGCCATCGAGCGCGGCACCACGACCAAAGAGCGCATGCGTCGCAACTTTGGCATGGCACATCCCGAGGGCTACCGCAAAGCGCGTCGCCTGATGCGCCAGGCCGAAAAGTTTGGTCGACCGGTTCTGTGCCTGGTCGATACTTCGGGCGCGTTTTGCGGCATCGGTGCCGAGGAGCGCGGCCAGGGCGAGGCGATTGCCCAGAATCTCATGGAGATGAGCGGCCTTAAGACGCCGATTGTCTCGGTGGTGACAGGCGAGGGCGGCTCTGGTGGCGCGCTGGCGCTGTCCGTGGCCGACCGCATCCTGATGCTCTCGAGCTCGGCCTATTCGGTCGTGAGCCCCGAGGCCTGTGCGTCGATCCTGTGGAAGGATACCGAGCGCGCGAATGAGGCCGCCGAGGCGCTGAAGCTCACGGCCCCCGATCTGTTGGGGCTCGGCATCATCGACGGCATTGTCGACGATAGGGGCCTGTCGCATGAGGAGATCGCCGGTGCCGTCATGTCCTCGGCATTTGATGCCTTCGATACACTTGGGCGGCTCGACGACGCGACCCTCACAAACCTCCGCTACGAAAAGTACCGCGCAATCGGTCAGTACCGCACGATGTGACAAAGGGAAAGCTCGCATGTCACATTGGGAAAGGCGTTCCATGTCACAAGTTTCTAACACCTCGTTTACAACGACGGTTTCATCAAACGCCATGGCCGTGGTGGACTATCTGTCCAAAAGCATGATGTCGGCGCTGCCGTTTATTGTCTGCGCGGCGTTGTTCCGCACCGTTGCCGTCATTATGGGCGAAGGCATGCTGGGCCTGTGGTCTGCCGATTCCGAAATCTATCGCCTGTTCTACAGTTGGCTCTATAACGCCGGCTACTACTTTTTGCCCATTTATCTTGGGTGGGCGGCCGCCCGCCAGCTCGGTTGCTCGGAGCAGCTGGGCATGATGCTGGGCGGCGTATTGATTGCGCCCGATCTGCTTAAGCTCGTCGATGCCGCATCGACGACGGGGGCATCGATGACTTCCGTGTATGGCCTGCTTCCCGCGCCGGTCAACGATTACACGACGACTGTTATTCCGGTTCTCATCTCGGTGCCCGTGCTATGGCGAGTGGAGTGTTTCTTTCGGCGCGTTATCCCCAAGGCCGTAGCGTTTTCGTTTGTTCCGTTTGCGACCATGCTTGTCATGGTTCCGGTTTCGCTGTGCATTACGGCGCCGGCGGGCAGCTATCTGGGCATGCTGTTGGGCCAGCTTATGTTTATGCTTGGCAATTCCGGTGGCATCGTGTCGCTGCTCACGCTCATGGGGCTTGCCGCGGGCTGGGAGTTCCTAAAGATCGCGGGCGTCAGCAACGTTGTCCTATCGCTCGCCTATGCACAGTTTATGAGCGTGGGAACGGATTCGTGCATCCTGATCGCCGCGACGATGGCAACGTTCGCGGTTTGGGGCATGCCTTTTGGCGCGTCACTCCGCGTTGCGGATAAGGACGAGAAGGCGCTCATGCTGGGTTATTCGATCTCGGGTGTTCTTGGCGGCGTAAGCGAGCCGGCGCTGTACGGTTGCGGCTTTAAATATGGAAGGTGCCTGACGTGCATGGCCATTGGCGGCGCCTTCGGAGGCCTTGTTGCGGCCGTGGGCCACGTTACGGCCTATACCATCGGCATGACGAATGTCCTCATGGTCATTGGCTTTGCCACGGGCGGCATTTCGAACCTTCTGTGGTGCTGCGTTGCCGGTGGCACGGCATTTGCGGTGTCTGCGGCGCTGAGCTACTGCTTTGGCGTGGTGCCGGCGAAGGGACAGGCGACGGGGAGCGGAGCCGATTCGCCCGAAACGGTGGCGAGCGCTGCTGAAGTAAGCGCATAAACCTGTGCGACAAAAGGACGATTCCTTTGTCACATTCCAAGGCCGTGGCCCGTGTGGGCTGCGGCCTTTTTGTATCTGGGGGACAAAGTGGCTACACTACAATCCGTTTGAGCAATAGATATATAGGTAGTACCGTGGGGGCGGATGCAGATGGTCGAGTGGATAGTTAAGCGCGCGCAGGGCGATCGTGCGCGTGTGGGCACGTTAGCGGGCATGGTGTGTATTGTCGCCAATGTTGCGCTTTGTGCTGCGAAGGGCGCAATCGGTGTGGTTTCGGGATCGGTTTCGATCGTGGCGGATGCCATGAACAACCTGTCCGATGCCAGTTCGAATATCGTGAGCGTGCTGGGCTTTAAGCTGGCGAGCAAGCCGGCCGACCCCGAGCATCCTTACGGCCACGGTCGCTACGAGTATCTCTCGGGATTGGTCGTGGCGGCGCTCGTGCTGCTGATTGGCGTTGAGCTGGTGAAGTCCTCGGTTGAGCGCGTCATTCACCCCGAACCTGTCGAGTTCTCGCTTGCCCTGGTGGCAGTTCTCGTGCTTTCGATGGTTGTAAAGCTCTGGATGGCGGCCCTCAACCAAAAGCTCGGCGATCGCATTGAGTCCGAGACGCTGCATGCGACCGCGCAAGATTCCAAGAACGATGTCCTTGCCACGGGCGCCGTGCTGGCGTGCGCAATTGTTTCGCAGGTGACGGGCATCAACCTTGACGCGTGGGTCGGCCTTGCCGTTGGCGCCTATATTGGCTGGAGCGGCTTTGAGCTTATCCAAGATACGGTGAGCCCGCTTTTGGGCCAGACGCCCGATCCTAAGCTCGTCGAGCATATCCGCAGCAAGATCATGAGCTATCCCGGCGTCTTGGGCGTCCATGACCTAATGGTTCACGACTACGGCCCAGGCAGGAAGTTCGCAAGCGCTCACGCCGAGATGGCGGCCGAAGTCAGCCCGATGGAAAGTCACGACACGCTCGATAACATTGAGCAGGCGTTTAGGAACGAAGACGGCATGATTGTCACGCTCCATTACGACCCCATCGTGACCGACGATCCAAAGGTGGCGAGCATGCGCCTGCGCATCAACGCAATGGCTCAACAGATCGATAGCCGCCTTTCGATTCACGACCTTCGCTGCGTGCCGGGTCCTACGCACACCAACGTGATCTTTGACTGCGTGCGTCCCTCAGATCTGCAGATGAGTGCCGAAGACGTAAAGCACGCGCTGGCACAACGAGTCGAATCGGAATACCCCAAGTCGATTGCCAAAATTACGATCGACGAGGACTATGTCGGCCATACCCACGAGTAGGGCTGTGCCGGCAAAGCAAATTATGCAGAAGGGGAGAGCATGAAGCGCCTATACCTACTCCGCCACGGCCAGACGGAATTCAACGTCAAAAAGCTCGTCCAGGGCCGCTGCGATTCACCGCTTACCGATCTGGGTCGTCAGCAAGCCGGGATGGCAGCCGCATGGCTCAAGGCCCACGGCGTCGTCCCCGACAAAGTGGCCTCATCACCCTTAGGCCGAGCCATGGACACAGCTCAGCTCGTCGCATGCGAGCTCCTCGGCCCGGACGCAGCAGTCGAGCCCTGCGAAGGCATTATCGAGCGCTGCTACGGCACCTTCGAAGAAGGCCCCCACGACGCCCTGCCCACCGATGTCTGGGATCCGGGCGAGGACCTGGTCCCCTTCGGAGGAGAAGGAAGCCGCGCGCTGCAAGAACGCATGGTAGGCGCCCTCTCCAATCTCATGGGCGCCGAGGGCATCGAAACCCTCCTAGCAGTAAGCCACGGCAGCGCCAGCCGCCAATTCATCAAGGCTGCAGCCCCAGAGGGCTTCGAGCTCCCAGCAAAACTCCCCAACTGCGCCATCATGATCTTCGATTTCGATGAGGCAAAGCCACAAGCAGAAGGCGACACGTCCCAATGCAAGTTCACCCTCCAGCAAATAGTGGACCCCCAACAAAGTAATTAGCTGAGCGAGCAGAGTTAAGCAGACATCAACGTGTCGTCTCCCGAGCTTGGCAGAGGGGCGGCGAAATATATTAAGTTTGTCGCGAGTTCCGCACGCAAAGGAAAGCACTTAATGTGCTTTCCGTCTTGCGCAGGACTGTAGAGCAGCAAACTTAATATATTTCGCCGCCCCTCTGCCAAGCCCGGGCGACTCCACGCACTTTACCTGCGTAAACAATGTGAGTGAAATATGAATCTCGATGGATACGCCCGCAGCCGTGTATACTAAACAGCTGTGTGAAACCAGGGGAGTATTCTGGCTGGACAAAATGCCTGCTTAATAGGGTTGTCAGGTAGTCCGGACGCAATACAAGGCTGGGGAGCACGTCGTGTAAGTAGTGGTCCTCTAGGGGCGTACGCTCGGTGGTGTACGCATTGTCCCAAGACCACGCGAGAGTTGGGATCATATCTTGATCAGCATGATTCTCGGCCGCAAGATTGGCATGACCCAGGTTTGGGACGAGGACGACAACGTCGTTCCCGTCACGGTCATCCAGGCTGGCCCCTGCGCTGTCTCGCAGGTTAAAACTCAGGCAACCGACGGCTATGACGCCGTCCAGATCGGTTTCGGCGACATCAAGGCCAAGAACGTGAACAAGCCCATGGCTGGTCACTTCGCCAAGGCTGGCGTCGAGCCTGTCCGTTTCCTTCGTGAGGTCCGCGTCGAGAACGGCGAGGAGCACAAGGTCGGCGAGGTCGTCACCGTCGCTGATTTCGCTGATGTCGAGAAGGTCGACGTCATCGGTACCTCCAAGGGTAAGGGCTTCCAGGGTCGCATCAAGCGCTGGGGTCAGCGCCGCGGTCCTATGACGCATGGTTCTCACTTCCAGCGTCACCCCGGTTCTATCGGTCAGTGCGCCTATCCTGCGCGCGTCCTCAAGGGCGTCAAGATGGCCGGTCACATGGGTAACGAGCGCGTTACCGTCAAGAACCTTTCCGTTGTCCGCATCGATGCCGAGCAGAACCTCATCTTGGTCAAGGGCGCTGTCCCGGGTGCCAAGAATGGTCTCGTCGCCATCCGTATGGCCTAAGGGCCCAGCCCATTTAGCCCAGCGTCATACCAAGGAGAACACTTAAATGGCAAAGTTTGAAGTAAAGAACAGCGAGGGCAAGAAGGTCGCCGAGGCCGAGCTCGCCGCTGAGGTGTACGGCATCGAGCCGAACATCCACGTTATGCACCACATCGTCAAGTGCCAGATGGCCTCTTGGCGTCAGGGCACCCAGTCCGCTAAGGGCCGCTCTGAGGTTTCCGGTGGCGGCAAGAAGCCTTGGCGTCAGAAGGGCACCGGCCGTGCCCGCCAGGGTTCCATCCGTGCTGCCCAGTGGCGTCACGGTGGCGTTGTCTTCGCCCCCAAGCCCCGTTCCTACGCTAAGCGTATGAACAACAAGGAGGTCAAGCTGGCTATGCGCTCCGCGCTGTCCGCCAAGCTGGCCGATGGCGAGCTCGTGCTCGTCGACGACTACGGCTTCGAGAAGCCTTCCACCAAGGCTGCCGTCGCCATGCTTAAGGCTCTCGGCCTTGAGGGCAAGCGTCTGACCATCATCGTTCGCGATGAGGACGTCAACGCCTACCTGTCGTTCCGCAACATTCCCAAGACGTTCATCATCACCGCTGACGAGGCCAACACCTACGATCTCGTCAACAACAACGCTGTGCTGATGCCCGCCGACATCGCCGCTCACTTCGGGGAGGTGCTTGCATAAATGACCGCCCACGAGATTATCATCCGTCCGATCGTGTCCGAGCGTTCCTTCTCCGGCATGGAGCTGAACAAGTACACGTTCGAGGTCGCCAAGGATGCTAACAAGTATCAGATCAAGGACGCTGTCGAGGAGATCTTCGGCGTCAAGGTCGTTCGCGTGAACACCCTGACGGTCAAGCCCAAGACCAAGCGCGTGCGCTATGTCGCCGGCAAGACCCGTTCTTGGAAGAAGGCCATCGTCACGCTGGCCGAGGGCGACACCATCGAGGTCTTTGGCAACCAGGCCTAAGACTCGCTGCTGTTGAGTGAGCTCATGCCTCCCAAATAGGGGAGGCGAGAGCTCAAGGTTTTGGGCGTATAAAATGGACACGCCCGGAACCGTGTATACGTCCGGTGTCATCGCACCCGAGGCAGAACCTCGAATCCCTGTCTGCGATGGCTAACGGATTCCTATTGAAAGGGATTGTAATGGCTGTAAAGCACCTTAAGCCGACCTCCGCTGGTAGGCGTTGGCAGACGATCTCCGATTTCTCCGAGATCACCTGCACCAAGCCCGAGAAGTCTCTTCTCGAGCCCCTGCCCAAGAAGGCCGGTCGTAACAACAACGGCCGCATCACCACCCGCCACCAGGGCGGCGGCGTGAAGCGTCGTTACCGCGTGATCGACTTCAAGCGCAACAAGGACGGCGTGCCCGCCAAGGTTGCCACGATCGAGTACGATCCGAACCGTTCCGCTCGCATCGCTCTGCTGCACTACGCTGACGGTGAGAAGCGCTACATCCTGGCCCCCAAGGGCCTCGAGGTCGGTCAGACCATCATGT
Organism: uncultured Collinsella sp.; assembly: GCA_900547715.1. Lineage (GTDB taxonomy): Bacteria > Actinomycetota > Coriobacteriia > Coriobacteriales > Coriobacteriaceae > Collinsella. The sequence continues at coordinate 11,350 of URHU01000033.1, forward strand.
CCGGTTCTGACGCCGACATCAAGCCGGGCAACGCTCTGCCCCTCGCCGACATTCCCGTCGGTACGCTCATCCACGCCGTCGAGTTCCAGCCGGGCAAGGGCGCTGCTATCGCCCGTTCCGCCGGTAACTCCTGCCAGCTGATGGGTAAGGAGGGCAAGTACGCTATCGTCCGTATGCCTTCCTCCGAGATGCGCCGCATCCTCGTTACCTGCCGCGCCACCGTCGGTGAGGTCGGCAACGCCGATCACTCCAACATCGTCATCGGCAAGGCCGGCCGTAAGCGTCACATGAACGTGCGCCCGACCGTCCGCGGTACCGTCATGAACCCTGTCGACCACCCGCACGGCGGTGGCGAGGGCAAGAACCACACCTCTGGTCGTCCCTCCGTTACCCCCTGGGGTAAGCCGACGAAGGGCCTTCGTACGCGCAAGAAGAAGAAGGTCTCGAACCAGCACATCATTCGTCGCCGTAAGAAGTAATTTCGGATACCGAGTTTTAGGAGAAAGCACTTATGAGCAGAAGTCTCAAAAAGGGCCCGTTCGTGGAGACTCGCCTTCTCTCGCGTATCACCGCGATGAACGAGGCTGGCAAGAAGGACGTCGTGAAGACCTGGTCCCGCGCGTCCACCATCTTCCCCGAGATGGTTGGTCACACCATCGCCGTCCACGACGGCCGCAAGCATGTGCCCGTGTATGTTACCGAGTCCATGGTTGGTCACAAGCTCGGCGAGTTCGCGCCGACTCGTACGTTCCGTGGCCACAAGGCCAAATAGGGGGTTAACCGTAAATGGCAACTAAGTCTATTGAAACTGAGGCCACCGAGGTTCGCGCCGTCGCTAAGTACGTGCGTGTTTCCCCCAGCAAGGCCCGCCTGGTGGTCGATCTGATCCGCCGCAAGCCTGTCGCTCAGGCCTTCGACATCCTCCACTTCTGCGACCGCGCCGTCGCCGTGGATGTCGAGAAGGTTCTCCGTTCCGCCGTTGCGAACGCCGAGAACAACAACGGTCTGCGTGCCGACAACCTGGTTGTCGCCGCTGCCTATGTTGACGAGGGTCCGACGCTTAAGCGCATCCGTCCCCGCGCCAAGGGTTCCGCTTCTCGCATTCTGAAGCGTACTTCCCACATCACCGTCGTCGTTGCTCCTCGAAAGGAGGCGTAAAGCTGTATGGGTCAGAAAGTCTACCCCACCGGCTTCCGTCTTGGCATCACCGAGAACTGGCGCTCCCGCTGGTTCGCAGAGAAGGATTACGCTAAGACCCTCGGTAACGATCTCGAGATCCGCAAGTACCTCGAGAAGCGTCTTTCCCGCGCAGCTGTCTCCCGTGTCGAGATCGAGCGCGCTGGCGACAAGGTGAAGGTCATCATCCTCACCGCTCGCCCCGGCGTTGTCATCGGTAAGAAGGGTGCCGAGATCGATACCCTCCGCACCGAGCTCGAGAAGGTCGCTGGCGTCTCCAAGGGCCAGCTCTCCGTCGACGTTGTCGAGATCAAGCGCCCCGAGCTCGACGCCAACCTCGTTGCTCAGTCTATCGCCGAGCAGCTCGAGGGCCGCGTTGCCTTCCGTCGCGCTATGCGCAAGGCTGTCCAGTCCGCCCGCAAGGCCGGCGCTAAGGGCATCCGTATCCAGTGCTCCGGTCGTCTCGGCGGCGCCGAGATGGGCCGTCGTGAGTGGTACCGCGAGGGTCGCGTGCCTCTGCACACCCTCCGTGCCAAGATCGACTACGGCACGGCTGTCGCCAGCACCACCATGGGCGCTTGCGGCGTGAAGGTCTGGATCTACCTGGGCGAGAAGCTCCCGGGCCAGCCTGTTCCCAACCCTGCACTCGAGGGCTCTTCCCGTCCTCGTCGTCGTAACTCCGAGAGGAGGGGTCAGTAGTGCTTGCCCCTAAGCGTATTCTTCACCGCAAGGTGCAGCGTGGCTCCATGAAGGGCCAGGCCAAGGGTAATACCGAGCTGCATTTCGGCGAGTTTGGTATCCAGGCTCTCGAGGCCCATTGGATCACCAACCGTCAGATCGAGGCCGCTCGTATTGCCATGACCCGCTACATGAAGCGTGGCGGTCGTGTCTACATCACGATCTTCCCCGATAAGCCCATCACCAAGAAGCCTGCTGAGACTCGCATGGGTTCTGGTAAGGGTAACCCCGAGGAGTGGGTGGCCGTCGTCAAGCCCGGCCGCATCATGTTCGAGGTCAAGGGCGTGCCCGAGGAGGTCGCTCGCGAGGCTCTGCGTCTTGCACAGCACAAGCTTCCCATCAAGACCAAGATTGTTGCTGCTAAGAACGCTGAGCAGCGCATCGAGAAGGAGATGGCTGAGGAGGCCGCTCTCGAGGCCAAGTGGGCTGCTGAGGACGCCGCCGCCGCCAAGGAGGAGAACTAATGAAGCCCGCAGAGATTCGTGAGCTCTCGGACGCTCAGCTCGTTGAGAAGCTGAAGGAAATGCGCGCCGAGCTCTTTAACCTTCGTTTCCAGATGGCCACCAGCCAGCTGGACAACACCGCTCGCGTCAACACCGTGAAGAAGGACATCGCTCGCGTCCTCACGGAGCAGCGCGCCCGTGAGATCGCAGCGGAGAAGTCCGCTGTCGCCGAGTAGGACCTAAGGAGAGAACATGACTGATTCGCGTAACTCGCGTAAGGTCCGTACGGGTGTCGTTACCTCCGTCTCCGGTGCCAAGACCATTGTTGTCACCATCACCGAGCGCAAGCGTCACCCCAAGTACGGCAAGATGATGACCAGCTCCAAGAAGCTGCACGCTCACGACGAGGAGTGCACGGCTGGCGTGGGCGACACCGTCCGCGTTATGGAGACCCGTCCTATGTCCAAGATGAAGCGTTGGCGCCTCATCGAGGTCGTCGAGCGCGCTAAATAAGCAGTCGCTCTTACGACTTGTACGTTTCCGAAGATGTGCGTATGCCTGGCTTGCATACCACAGGCCGTATAAAGGCAGCGCACCTCTCTTCGGTTCTTAGTTCGGAGGAACATCTACCATGATTCAGATGCAAACCATGCTGAACGTCGCCGACAACTCCGGCGCTCGCAAGATTCGCTGCATCAAGGTGCTTGGCGGTTCCAAGCGTCGTTATGCAGGCATCGGCGATGTGTTCATCGGTGCTGTCCAGGAGGCTACCCCTGGCGCCAACGTCAAGAAGAAGGACGTTGTCCGTTGCGTCGTCGTTCGCACCGTTAAGGAGATCCGCCGCAAGGATGGCTCCTACATTCGCTTTGATGAGAACGCCTGCGTTGTCATCAACAACGATGGTTCGCCCGTCGGCACCCGTATCTTCGGGCCTGTCGCTCGCGAGCTTCGTGACAAGAAGTACATGAAGATCGTCTCGCTCGCTCCCGAGACCCTGTAGTTAGGGGAGATATATGTATATCAAGAAGGGCGATAAGGTCCAGGTTCTCTCTGGTAAGGATCGCGGCAAGCAGGGCGTTGTCCTGCGTGCTCTCCCCGCCGAGAACAAGGTCGTTGTCGAGGGCGTTTCGGTCGTCAAGAAGGCCGTCAAGCCCAACGCTGCCAACCAGCAGGGCGGCATCGTTTCGCAGGAGGCTCCCATCGACGCCTCCAACGTCAATCTCGTCTGCCCCGAGTGCGGTAAGGTTACCCGCGTCGGTCACGAGAAGGACGGCAAGAACAAGCTGCGCGTCTGCAAGAAGTGCGGCCACAAGTTCTAAGCTGCCCGCAACATCAAGTTGCTAGCAAAGGCCCGGATGCCCCACGGCACCCGGGCCTTTTTCTATCCCTACTCATTGGGGACAGACTTAAATGACTAGTCGTTGGGGACGTTCTTAAACGGCTAGTTGATGGGGACAGTCTTTAGATTTGTATATCTGGCCATCTGGGATAGGCTTCAACGAAAGCGGCACTTAGGGACTGTCCCTAGGTGCCGGCACATAGGGACGTTCCCTTTTTGCCGGCAGTTTGGGACGGTCCTTTGATGTCTGGTGCCCCCAGAGGGGTGAAGTAATACAGCTGGCTCTGTCTTTTTGGGCTATGGTGTTCCGCCCCTTTGTGTTTCACAAGGATCGTTGCATGCGCATTTACGCGCATAGGCTTGCGCGATGATGCGCATGGCCGCGCAAATATCTGCTAACTATGGTTAAATAATGACCGATAAACAAATAAACATGCAAATACAAGCAAATGCGCGCGCATTTGTGCGAATATAAGGCTGTTGGAAATGAAGGACTTCCGATGACTCAGGAGGCACATAATGGCAGATTCCAAACAGGCTCCGCTCGACGCCGAAGCAGCCGCAAAAGCAGCGTTCACTTCGGTCCAGGACAAGCCATTCCCCGATGATATCTTTACGGCTCCCGAGCTTCGTTGGGCTGTGATCGGGTGCGGCGTTATCGCCAACCAGATGGCCCAGTCTCTCGCCCTTGCCGGTCGCAAGCTTGCGAGCGTCGCCAACCGTACGCTTTCCAAGGCCCAGGCTTTTGCCGAGCAGTATGGCGTCGAGAAGGTGTACGAGACGGTTGAGGACCTCTACGCCGATCCGAACATTGACGCGGTCTATATCACCACGCCGCACAACACGCATATCACCTACCTGCGCGCCGCTCTGTCAGCTGGCAAGCACGTGCTTTGCGAGAAGGCCATTACCCTCAACTCCGCCGAGCTCGACGAGGCGCGTGCCATTGCCGACGAGCACAACGTGGTCCTCATGGACGCCACTACGGTGCTCCACATGCCCTTGTATCAGGAGCTGCACCGCCGCATGGATGCCGGCGAGTTTGGCCACATGAACCTTGCTCAGCTCAACTTTGGTAGCTATAAGGAGTACGGCGATCTGACCAATCGCTTCTACAACCGTAGTCTCGCCGGCGGCGCCATGCTCGACATTGGCGTGTATGCCCTGTCTGTCATGCGCCTGTTTATGGCCAGCCAACCCGCTGAGGTTGTCTCGCTGGGCAACACCTGTGAGACCGGCGTTGACGTCGCGAGTGGCATTGTCTGCCGTAACGCCGAGCAGCAGCTGGGCGTGGTGAGTCTTACGCTCCACTCCAAGCAGCCCAAGCGTTCGGTTATCAGCTTCGACAAGTGCTATATCGAGGTCAACGAGTATCCGCGCGCCGACCATGCGACCATCGTGTGGACTGCGGACGGTCGCCGTGAGGAGGTCCACGCTGGCACCGAGGCATACGCTCTGTGCTACGAGATGGCCGACCTGGAGAAGGCCGTTGCCGGCGATGATTCGAAGTGCGAGCTTCTGGGCTATGCTTCTGATGTTATGGAGCTGATGACCAAGCTTCGCGCCGACTGGGGAGTTGTGTACCCCGAGGAGGAGTAAGCGATGCTTGCGGAAGATAGGCTCAACGCGATCGTGTCGATGGTGCAGCGAGCCGGCTCGGTTACCGTGCCGGAGCTTGCTGAGGCCCTGGGCGTGACGGCGTCTACCATTCGGCGCGACCTGCAGACGCTCGACCGAGCGCACCGCATCGCCAAGGTCCACGGTGGGGCGACGAGTCTTGAGCGCGCGCACGTGACGCGCGACCTAACGCTTAATGAGCGCAGCGACCTCCATAACGATGACAAGGAGCGTATCTGCGCCCGTGCGGCGGCGCTTGTGGAGCCCGAGAGCTTTGTATACATCGACTCGGGCTCGACGACGCTCAGGCTCATCGAGCATCTTCCACACCTTGAAGATGTCACCTATGTGACCGATTCCGTGCTCCATGCTCAGCGCCTTGCTTTGCGCGGCATGCGTACCGTGGTGCTGGGCGGCGAGCTCAAACCCGAGACCGAGGCGCTCGTTGGCCCCGATGCCTTGGCAACCTTAGACCGCTACAACTTCAGCTGTGGCTTTTGGGGCTCTAACGGCATTGCCGCCGAGCAGGGCTTCACGGCGCCCGATATCGAGGAGGCGCAAGTAAAGCGTATCTCAATGCGCCATACGGCCAAGCGCTTCGTAATCTCGGACGCCAGTAAATTTGGCATGGTGGCGCCCGTCAAGTTCGCGGACTTCCGCGACGCAACGATTATTACCGCAGGCGAGGTCCCCGCCAAGTACCGGGCAATGGACAACGTCATCACGGTCTAACAGCAGGGGACGGGCTAAGGCCAAAACCACCGCGAAGGGACAGGAGCCTTTGTGGTGGTTTTGACGTTTGTCCAGATAAGGCCTGCCAAAATAAACCCGTCCCTTTTCGGGAGACTTTAGGGCTCCCAGGGGCAGGGGGCTTCGATGTGGATGTGCTCGCCGGTTACGGGATGCGTGAAGGACACGCTGTGGGCGTGGAGCATCAGGCCGCAGGGGCGCGGCGTTCCGTATAGGTCGTCGCCAACCAAGGGATGATGCTCGCTTGCCAGGTGCACACGGATTTGGTGCTTGCGGCCGGTGAGCAACTCGACATCGATATACGAGCGCGCGGGCAGGCCTCGACGGCTCTTAAGACGCTTGAGCACCTTCACGCGCGTCTGCGACGGCTTGCCGCTGGCGCCGACGCGCATTTTGCGGCTGTCGTGGCGGTCGCGGGCGATGGGCTTGTCGATGAG
>URHU01000034.1:0-17374 GCA_900547715.1 uncultured Collinsella sp.
TCAACGATATGGCACCGTGGGGACACATGTATGTCAATCCTGGTCTAACAGAGCCATAAAAAAACCGCCCCGTATGGAGCGGTTTTGCCCTTTATATATCGAGCGCCTCGGCCATCGCTGCCGTAGTGATTGCCGTGGTTCCACAGCAACTGCCCACCATTGCGGCACCGGCATGTCTCCATTCAATGCATGCGCGCGCGAAAGCTTCGGGGTTCTCGTGCCATACGGGGCCATCCTGAGTCTGGACCGGATCGCCTACGTTGGGACGCACCGTGACGGGAGTAGTCGCCGATGCAACCATCCTGGGCACCGCCGCGTTCGCGGCCGCAAGCGAACAGCAATTAACACCAACCGAGTTTGCGCCGTGTTTTTCGGCGTACAAAACGGCTGCCTCGATGTTGAGGCCATCGCCCAACAGGTCGCCTTTATCGTCAACGACAAAACTCACCAGAACAGGCATGCCGTCGGCGACATCTCGAGCGCCGGCAAGCATGGGCTGCAAATTACGGATAGATGTCACCGTCTCGATCAGCAGACCGTCAACGCCGGCATTGAGCAAGGCGTGCGCCTGTTCGCGCGCAATGCCTCGGATTTCACGATACTCGGCAGAGTCCTCGGCAAACCACTCAATACCGATCGGGCCCATCGAGCCCAGCAGCAGCTGAGGGTGCGCCTGGCGGGCATCGTCGACGGCCCCGCGATTGACCTCCGCCACGGACGGCGAAATCTGGTCGTGCTTGAGGGCATAGCTCGATGCCTGAAAGGTGTTGGTAATGAGCACCTGCGCGCCGGCGGCAACATACAAGCGATGAATACGAGAAACGGTCTGCGGCTCTGCCAGATTCCAAAACGCCGGTGGAATGTCGGCGGCATCGTACTCACTCAACAGAACACTGCCCATGGGGCCCTGCGCCAACAAGGTCTCGCTCGACAAGCGGCGCGTAAGTTCCTCGGCACCAAAGCGGTTGTAATAACTCGTATCCATATATATCCCGCTATTCCTCGACGCTGATTCCCTGCTTTTCGAGATAGGCGAGCCAGCGGCTCATCGTGTCCTCGGATAGCGCATGCTCCATCATGCAGGCCTCGGAATCGGCTCGCTCAAATTCGACACCGAGCTCCTGAACCAAAAACGTGCGGATGAGGCGATGACGGTACCAGATAGCCGTGCCAACCTCGCGGCCGCGATCGGTCAGGATCACCTTGCCGTAGTGCGATTGCTCGACAAGCTCGGATGCCTTGAGCGCCGAAACCGCTTTATTGACCGATGCCTTGGAGACGCCAAGGCGCTGCGCGATGTCGACCGATCGCACGCCGTTGGTTTCCCCCTCTTCGCTTTCAATGCGAACCATGCACTCCAAGTAGTCTTCGTTCGCCACCGTCAGATGTAGTTCGCGCGAGCTATTTGTCGTATCCATGATCTTCCGTCCCTTCTGCATTCAATGGCTGATTCTACCCCATCCAAGCGTCGTGGTATGCCGTGGCATACCGTGCTAGAGTTCTTGTTGCACACGACGACCAAGATTGGAGCGGTCTTTATGGAAAACACCACCACAAGCCCCGATGTCCTCGAGCGCTTTTTGCGCTACGTCCAGATCAACACGCAGTCCGAGGATGCAAACTGCGACCAGGTACCCTCGAGCGCCGTTCAGTTTGACCTTGCCAACGTGCTGGCTGAAGAGCTGCGCGAGCTTGGTGCGGAAGATGCCCACGTGACCGAGCACGCCTATGTCTGCGCGCATATCCCCGCAAGTGCGGGCGCTGAGGACAAGCCCGCCCTGGGCCTGATCGCCCATCTCGACACCACCGAAGTTGCACCGGGCGCCGGCGTGAAGCCGCACATCGTGCACTACGAAGGCGGCGACCTGGTCTGCGGCACGGTTGACGGTAAACCCGTTGCCATGAGTACCGCCAAGCTTCCCGCCCTGAATGACCTCGCGGGTGAGGACCTGGTCTGCAGCGACGGCACCACGCTGCTGGGCGCAGACGACAAGGCAGGCGTCGCCGAGATCATGTCGCTTGTCGCGCGTATCGCTCAGGACCCTTCTCTGCCCCATCCCGCACTCGGCATTTGCTTCTGCCCTGACGAGGAGATCGGCCACGGAGCCGAGCTGTTGGATATCGATACCTTTGGCTGCAAGTACGCCTACACGGTCGACGGCGGCCCCATCGGCGAGCTGGAGTGGGAGTGCTTTAACGCCGCCGAGGCGACCGTCCGCTTTGAGGGCCAGTCCATCCACCCGGGCGACGCTAAGGGTCGTATGGTCAACGCAGGCAATCTGTTCTGCGACTTCAACGCGTTGCTCCCCTACGTGCAGCGCCCGGAGTATACGGAAGGCTACGAGGGCTTTTATCACCTTGAGGGTGTATCTGCGACCGTCGATCACGCCACAGCGCGCTATATCGTCCGCGACCATGACGCCGCCAAGTTCCAGCAGAAACTCGACCTTATTGATGCCGCCGCCTCGATGCTCAACCAGCGTCTGGGTGAGGAGCGCGTGACGGTCGAGATTAAGCAGCAGTATCGAAATATGGCCGAGATCGTTCGTGACTATCCCGAGCTTATTGATGTTGCCAAGGAAGCCTACCTTGCCTGCGGCGTTGAGCCCCAAGTGCTGCCGATTCGTGGCGGCACCGACGGCGCCCAGCTGTCGTTCCGCGGTCTGCCCTGCCCCAACCTTTCCACCGGCGGCTATTGCTACCACGGCGTCAACGAGTTCGTCCCGGTCAACTCGCTCGTCAAGATGACCGACGTGCTCCAGGAGCTCATCGCCCGCTTTGCATAAGGAACTCGAACAATCTAGATAAGCAAAACCGCCCCGTCCTCAAAACCGAGAACGGGGCGGTTTTTGGTGCAAGGGGAGTAGTCAGCACCGCATGTTGAGCCAACGTCAGCGAGCGACGTCCAAGGCGAACAAGTTGGCATGAAAAAGGCAGGGCATTGACCTTCTGGTCATGCCCTGCCTTTTGAATGACAAATTGTCGCCTTGGGCGGCGCGCAGCGTCGAGCCGTTACGGCGTTTGGTAAAACGCCGTAACTTAGTAGTTGGCTTCGTAGCCGTTGCCGTCGCCGGTGGGCTCTTCGTAGTAGTCCGAATCGCTCGAATCGCTTGAGTCATCGGAATCGTCAGAGCTGACCGATGAGGTTGCGGTACCGTTTGCGTAGTCGTCAGACGTGTTGTTGTTCAGGTCGCCGATCGTAGAGCTGGAACCGTCGGAAAGACCCATGGTGTTGGGACCCTTGGGATCCTTGCCGGCATCGACGCGCTCCATCATTTCCTTGAGCTCGTCCTCGTAGACAAAGACGTAGCTCACACCGTCGATCATGGTGCTGTCGTCGGCATACGAGGGCAGGTTGGCCGAGTAGATGCCGTCGACATCCATACCGCGCATGGCATTGACCGTAGCCACGATATCCTGAACGCTCATATCGGTTACGAGCATATCGGACAGCGAATTAACCAGGCCAAAGATCTTCGTGGCATCGAAGTTATTGAGAATCTGGTTGGCAAGGGCGCCAAGCACCTGACGCTGGTGGCGCATGCGCGTGTAGTCGCCGTCGGCATAGGTGTAGCGGCAGCGGGCATAGGTAAGGGCGGTGGCGCCGTCCATATGCTGCTGACCAGCGGTAATCTTAATATCCAGGTGCTCGGGGTCGTCAACATCATCGGTTGCGTTAATGTCGATACCGCCAACCGAATCAATCAGCGCCTGCATACCGTCGAAGCTGACCTCGGCATAGTGGGAAATCTGAACACCGCACAGCTCGTTGACCGCCTCGACCATGGCCTCGGCGCCGCCAACGGTATGGCAGGCGTTGATCTTCATGGTCTCGCCCTTGTACTCGACCTTGGTGTCGCGCGGAACGGAAATGAGCGTCGCCTGCTTTTGCGTGGGGTCGATGCGTGCCAGGATAATCGAGTCGGCACGATACGTATCCTCGCCCGGACGGCCGTCGGTGCCAAGAAGCAGCACGTAGAACGGATCCTTTGCCTCATCGGTGTCAACCAGAACCCGACGCAGATTGTCGGTAATGACATTAGAATCGCCGAGCTTGCCCATAATGGTGGCAAACCACAGGCCGGCAGCGGTAGTGGCACTCAGCAGCACGCCAAGCACGACAATGAGCGCGACGTGACGAATCGTGTGGCTACGACGACGTTGACGAGCGCGCTCGGAATAGCGAGCCACGTTATCGCGACTGTAGATCTTGGCCTGCGCACCAGTTGAGGGTCTTCGGGCGGTGGTATCCGCGAGGGGCTTTTTATTAAACATAGGCAACCTGTATTAGTAGATGACGGGATCGGGGACGGTAGCATGCTCGACATGCGCGCCGAGCGCCTGCAGCTTTTCGACAAACTGCTCGTAGCCGCGCTTGATGTGATGGATGGCCGAAACCTCGGTCGTCCCGTCGGCGATCAAGCCCGCTACGACGAGGGCCGCTCCGCCACGCAGATCGGGCGAGGTAACCTGTGCACCCGAGAAGCCCTTGACGCCATGAATCATGGCATGATGGCTCTCGATACGAATGTCGGCACCCATGCGCACCAGCTCAGAGGCAAACATAAAGCGATTCTCGAAGATGTTTTCGGTAATAACGGAACTGCCGTCGGCAAGGGCGGAGAGCACCATAATCTGCGCCTGCATGTCGGTCGGGAAACCGGGGAACGGAAGCGTCTGGATGTCGACCGGCTTGATACGCTCGGCACGGTTCACATGGACGCCATCTTCGACGCGCTCGCAGTCGATACCCATGAGCTCCATCTTCTTGAGCACCATGCCCAAGTGAATGGGGCAAAAACCCGTGACGTCGACACCGCGATCGTCGGCCATCAACGCACCGGCAACGATAAAGGTACCGGCCTCGATGCGGTCGCCCACCACGCGATGGGTAACGGGATGGAGCTCTTCCACGCCTTCGATAGTCACGACGGGCGTACCGGCGCCGACAATCTTGGCGCCCATCTCGTTGAGCATGTTAGCGAGATCGACGATCTCGGGCTCGCGGGCGGCATTATCGATAACCGTGGTGCCCTGTGCGCGCACAGAGGCCATGATGAGGTTCTCGGTCGCACCGACGCTGGCGAACTCGAGCGTGACGGTGGTACCGCGCAGACCTTGGGGCGCATTAGCGTTGATGTAACCGTGGGCGGTATCGAACTCAACGCCCAGGGCCTCAAGACCAAGAATGTGCATATCGATCTTGCGAGCACCCAAGTTGCAGCCGCCCGGCATGGCAATTTTGGCGCGATGGAAGCGGCCCAGCAGGGGTCCCATGACGGCGGTGGAAGCGCGCATCTTGGCAACGAGCTCGTAGGGGGCCTCCCAAGAATCGACCTGAGAGGTATCAATCTCGAGCGTGTGCTCGTCGAGAACATCGATCGTAGCGCCCATGCCTTTGAGCACCTTGCCCATCACGTGGACATCGGAAATATCGGGCACGTTCTGCAGCGTCGTCTTGCCCGGCGCCAGAAGCGTTGCCGCCATGAGTTTGAGCGCGGAGTTCTTGGCGCCCGAAACGGGCACGGAGCCTCCGATGGCGTGGCCACCCTCAACGCGGATAATATCCAAGGTCTACCCTTTCAAAAAGCATGCCCGGGGTGGCTGGGCCATCCCGGGCATGATGTGTTCGCAAATGGTCGAACGCTAAATCGTTTGACTATTGGGCAAGCTTGAGCTTACACCATGCGATTTCATTATAGAGGTAGGCGCGGCGTGCATCATCCTCCGACAAATTACCCAGCTTCTCTTCAAAACCTTGAATATCAGCTTTAAGCTTGTCGGCATCGACGGTCGCCAAATCGCAAGCGCGCTCGGCGAGAACGGTCACGACATCGTCCGCAACCTGGGCATAGCCGCCGGCCACGGCAAACGTGTGGTCGACAGTGCCCATGGCCTTATCGGAAACGCGAACGTAACCGCGGTCGATCGTGCAGATCTCGCTGGAGTGAGCAGGCAGAACGCCAAACTCGCCATCCGTGGACGGAATCGACACAAACGCAGCGTCGCCCTCATAGGCGCAGCTCACGGGGCACACGATGCGGATACGCATAACCTACTTCTCCCCCATCTTGCGGGCGCGCTCGCGCACGTCCTCAATCGTGGAAGCATAGCGGAAAGCCTGCTCAGGCAGGTCATCGGCCTTGCCGTCGACAATCTCGGCGAAAGAGCGGACGGTATCCTCGACGCGGACGTAGACACCGGGGTTGCCGGTGAACTTCTCGGCGACGTGGAAGGACTGCGAGAGGAACTGCTGAATCTTACGGGCACGGTTGACCGTAAGGCGCTGCTCCTCGGACAGCTCGTCCATACCCAGAATGGCGATGATGTCCTGAAGGTCGGAGTACTCCTGCAGGAGCTCCTGGACCTTGACGGCGACACGGTAGTGCTCCTCGCCAACGATCGAGGGATCGAGAGCGTCGGAGGAAGACGCAAGCGGGTCGATAGCCGGGAACAGGCCGAGCGACGAAATGCTACGCGAAAGAACCGTGGTGGCATCGAGGTGCGTAAACGTCGTGGCAGGCGCCGGGTCGGTCAGGTCGTCTGCGGGGACGTAGACAGCCTGGACGGAGGTAATGGAGCCCGTCTTGGTCGAGGTAATGCGCTCCTGGAGGTCGCCCATCTCGGTTGCCAGCGTGGGCTGGTAACCAACGGCGGACGGCATACGGCCCAGCAGTGCGGAAACCTCGGAACCTGCCTGAGAGAAGCGGAAGATGTTGTCGATGAACAGCAGAACGTCCTGGCCGCGATCGCGGAAGTACTCAGCGGTGGTAAGGCCGGCCAGACCGATGCGCAGACGCGCTCCGGGCGGCTCGTTCATCTGACCATAGACCAAGCAGGTCTTGTCGATAACGCCAGACTCGCTCATCTCGAGGAACAGGTCGGTGCCCTCGCGGGTACGCTCGCCGACGCCGGTGAACACCGAGGTGCCGCCGTGCTCCTGGGCGAGGTTGTTGATGAGCTCCTGGATCAGAACGGTCTTGCCGACGCCGGCGCCGCCGAACAGACCTGTCTTGCCGCCGCGGATGTAGGGCTCGAGCAGGTCGACGGCCTTGATGCCGGTCTCGAAGATCTCGGTCTTGGTGGTGAGCTCGTCGAAACGGGGCGCTGCATGGTGGATGGGGTAGAACTCCTCCACCTCGGGCATGGGCTTGCCGTCGACGGGCTTGCCCATGACGTTCCAAATGCGGCCGAGCGTCTTGGGACCAACGGGCATCTTCATGGGCTCACCGGTATCGGTGGCGATGAGGCCGCGCTGCAGGCCGTCGGTCGAGGACATGGCGACCGTGCGGACGACGCCGCCCGGAAGCTGGCTCTCGACCTCGAGGATCGTGCTCAGATGACCGATCGGGGTCTCGGCCTCGACCGTGAGCGCGTTGTAGATCGGGGGCACCGCGCCGTCAAACTTGACGTCGACGACAGGGCCGATGATTCGCACGATGCGACCATCACCGGCAGTCGTCTTCTTGGTGGCTTCCTCGACCGCAAGCTTTACGGTGTTATTAGCCATTACTGTTCCTCCAATGCTGAGGCTCCGCCGACGATCTCGTTAATCTCGGTCGTGATCGAAGCCTGGCGCACGCGACTATACGTGCGGGTAAGGGTCGAGATGATCGCGGTGGCGTTTTCCGTCGCGGAGTGCATGGCCTTGCGGCGTGCACCCTGCTCGGCAGCCGCCGAATCGATCAGGGCCTGGTAGATGACCGTCAGGATATAAGACGGCACAAGCTTGCCGAGAACATGCTCGGGAGAGGGCACGAACTCGAACGTGGACGAGATGCGCTTAGGGGCGTCGGTCTCGTTCTTACGCGGACCGTGGGCCATAGCGATCATCTCGGGGTCGAGCGGCAACAGATGCTCGACGCGAAGCTCCTGATCCACGCGGTTCTTGGCGTGGTGGTAGACAAGCTCGACACGGTCAAGCTCACCGGCACGATACGCATCGCAGATATGAGAGGAGATCATGCGGGCCTGATTGAAATCGGGCTCAGAGGAGTTGCCCTCGAAGTGCATGATGACGTTTGCGCGGTCACGGAAATACGTGGCCGGCTTACGCCCGCACGCGATGATCTCGCACTCGATGCCGTCGTTCGCCCAAGAAGCGGCGAGCTTTTCGGCCGTGCGCTCCACCGTCGTATTGAAACCGCCGGCAAGGCCGCGGTCCGAGGCAATAACGACAATCAGGCCATGCTTGACGCTCTCATGCTTCTGCAGCATGGGATCGGTGCCCGAACAGGAGGCGTCGCCGGCGACCGTCAACATGACGTCGGTCAGCGCCTCCTTATAGGGCTCGGCCTGCTTGGAGCGATCGAGGGCACGACGAATCTTGGCCGTAGAGACCATCTCCATCGTGCGCGTGATCTGCTTGGTCGTGGTAACCGAGGAGATTCGCTTCTTAATGTCGCGAAGGTTGGCCATGGGGCTTAGTTCTCCTCTGATCCAGAAACATCCGAATGGTGCTTGGCCATGAACTGCTGCTTGAAGTCGCCGATGACGCGCAAGAGCTCAGCCTTGGTGTCATCATCGATCTTCTTGGCGCGAACCTTGTCGAGCAGCGAACCAAAGCCATTGTCCATGTACTCGATGAGCTCGGCACGGAAAGGCAGCACGTCGGCGATCTCCAGGTCATCCAGGAAGCCCTCGTTGCCAGCGAACAGCGTAACGATCTGCTCGCCAACCTCAAACGGCTTGTAACGCGGCTGCTTCAGGAGCTCGGTCATGCGAGCACCGTGGGTCAGCTGCTTCTGAGTAGCCTCGTCGAGGTCGGAGCCGAACTGCGTAAAGCCAGCGAGCTCCTGATAGGAAGCGAGGTCCAGACGGAGGTTGCCGGCGACCTGCTTCATGGCCTTGGTCTGCGCATCGCCACCGACGCGGGACACGGAGATACCCACGTCGACTGCCGGGCGCTGACCCTGGAAGAAGAGCTCGGACTGCAGGTAGATCTGACCATCGGTAATGGAAATGACGTTGGTCGGAATGTAGGCCGAGACGTCGCCGTCCTGGGTCTCGATGATCGGCAGTGCCGTCATGGAGCCGTAACCGTTCTTCTTGGACATCTTGACGGCACGCTCGAGCAGACGAGAGTGCAGGTAGAAGATGTCGCCAGGATAGGCCTCGCGTCCGGGCGGACGATGCAGCGTCAGCGACATCTGACGGTAGGCCACAGCCTGCTTGGACAGGTCATCGTAGATGACGAGCACGTGGCCGCCGGGGTTGGTCTCGCTGGCGGGCTTGCCGTCCTCGCCGTTGTACATAAAGAACTCGCCAATAGCGGCACCGGCCATAGGCGCGATGTACTGCATAGGGGCGGAATCGGCAGCGGTGGCCGAAACGATGATGGTGTAGTCGAGCGCACCGTGCTGAGCGAGGGTCTCGCGGATGTTGGCAACCGTGGAGGCCTTCTGGCCGATGGCGACATAGATGCAGACCATGCCCTTGCCGCGCTGGTTGAGGATAGCGTCGATGGCGATGGCGGTCTTACCGGTCTTACGGTCACCGATGATGAGCTCACGCTGACCGCGGCCAATAGGCACCATGGAGTCGATAGCGAGCAGACCGGTCTGAACCGGCTCGCACACCGGGGTACGATCGATGACGCCGGGAGCCTTGAACTCGATGGGGCGACGGTGCGTAGCGACGATGTCGCCCAGGCCGTCGATGGGCTGGCCGAGCGGATTGACGACGCGGCCGAGCATGGCACGGCTCACGGGGATATCCATAACGCGGCCAGTGGTGCGGCACTCGTCGCCTTCCTTGATGGAGTCGACGGCACCGAACAGAACGGCGCCGACCTCGTCACGGTCAAGGTTCTGGGCAAGGCCGAAGACGGTCTCACCGGTATCGGAGCTCTTGAACTCCAGAAGCTCGCCTGCCATGGCGCTCTTGAGGCCGGAGACGCGCGCGATGCCGTCGCCTACCTCGTCGACCGTTGAAACCTCATGCGTATCGACCGTCGCGGAGAGGCTCGTGAGCTGCTCCTGCAGTTTCTTGGCGATATCCTGGGCATTGAGGGTTTCGGACATTAGGCTTCACCTCCGTACGAATTAGCAGAGTTTGCGAGGGTCTCCTGCGCGATGCGCAGCTGCGTCTTGACGGAAATGTCACGACGCTCGCCGCGGGCCTCGAGCACCAGGCCGCCCACGATAGACGGGTCGACCTGCTCGATAAGGAATACCTTGCGGCCGAAGTCCTGCTCGCATTTCTTAGTGATGGTTTGACGCAGCTCGTCGTCGAGCGGGATCGCCGTGGTGACGGTCACGCCCACTACATCCTCGTCTTCCTCGGCAACATACTTAAAGGCAGCTGCCACCTTGGGAAGAAGGTCGAGCTGGTCGCGCTTGGACATGGTGTCGAGCACGGCGATGATCTCGGGGCTGGCAGAAGCCAAGCGCTCGATCATCTCGAGGTCCTCGAACACATGGTTCTCGGCCTTGGCGGCTTCCAAAAGGGAACGCGCGTAGGTCTCGAGCACCTTGTCCTGATAGCGGCTAGTCGGCATTCAGGCTACCTGCTTCCTGGATGTAGCGCTCGATGAGCTTCTTCTGCTCGGCATCGTCCTCGAGTGCCTCGCCCACGATCTTGGTGGCGACGGCAACGGACAGGTCGGCGATGGAGCTCGCGGCACCGGCGTAGATGGACTTGCGCTCGTCCTCGACGGTCGTATGGGCCTTGGCGATAATCTCCTCGGCCTCCTTGTGAGCAGCCTCGATGATACGGGCACGCTCGGACTCGGCGTCCTTACGGGCCTCGAGAACGATGTCGGCAGCCTGACGACGGGCGTCGGTGACGATCGAGTCGGACTCAGCGCGCTTGGCGATAGCCTCCTGCTTGGTCTTCTCGGCCTCGTCGAGGCTCTCCTCGATCTTCTTGCCGCGCTCCTCCATGGTTTTCATGATGCCCGGCAGGGCGACCTTGGCCAGCACGATCCAGATAATCAGGAAGGCGATAAGCGCCGGGATGAACTCCGCCATCTTAGGGATGAGGATGTCCGCACCGGCAGCGCCGTCCTCGGCGAACGCGGAAACCGGCATAAGCAGCGCGGCCGCGGACGCGGAGAGTGCGATCGCGCTCTTCTGGGATGAAAGATTCATACTTGACGCTCCGTGCTATTTAACGATCAGCGCGACAACGAAGCCGATCAGAGCCAGAGCCTCGCCGAAGGCGGAGCCCATGATGAAGACGGTGAACACGCGGCCCTGGACCTCAGGCTGACGGGCCATAGCACCCGTAGCACCCAGAGCAGACAGGCCGATAGCAAGACCAGCGCCGATAACACCGAGACCGTAACCGATAACTCCCACGATTCCTCCTTTGTCGTGCGTGTCTTATTTCACGCAGGATAACCTTTTTATAACTGCCGGGCTCCATGGGTACGGGCACCGGCGGTTTAACGAATTGCCTTACCTTTAAGGCGCGAACGGAAGACTACTCCTCCTCCGCGACCTCCTCTGCCTCGGAGACATACACGGCGGTAAGGACCGTGAAGACGTAAGCCTGGATGGCGCCGACCACAAGCTCGATCGCATAGATCAGGATGAGAATGGCAAGCCAGGCCAGCGAAGGCAGGGCGCCGACGGCGTGGGCCGCGGAAACCTGCTGAAGCAGCGGCTGCATGAACATGCTCGCCATGATGGCGAACGAGCCCATGACCACGTGTCCTGCGAACATGTTGCAGAACAGACGGACGGCGAGCGTGATGAGGCGCAGGAAGGTCGAGAAAAGCTCGACGACCCACACGAGCACGTTCATCGGGAAGCTCACGCCCTGCGGAGCGAGGCTCTTGATGTAGCCGATCACGCCGTGAGCCTTGCATCCGTAGTAGATGAAGTACACGAAGGCGAAGATGGCGAGCGCGGCGGTGGAGCCGATTGCGCCGGTGCCGGGCTTCATTCCCGGAATCAGGCCGATCATGTTGTTGATCAGGATGAACAGGAAAAGCGAGCACAGGAACGGGAAGTGCTTCTTCCAGTTCTCACCCACGACGCCCTTGCCGATATCGTTCTCGACGTACTCGATGATGTACTCGAAACCGTTGACGAAGAAGCCCTTGGGAACCAAAGTCTGCTTCTTCTTGAACACGGCCAGGACGATCAGGAGCACGATCGTGGAGACGATCAGCCAAAACGAGTACTGCGTGATGCCGCAGCTCAGATCGCCCACGACAGGGGTGGAGCTGAACTCGCTGACCAGATGATTAATCTCATCAGGCAGCTTTTCAAAAATTTCCACGACTTACCTTTCGACCTCATGAGGATCTCGCAGCGCCTTGGCGACGCGAACCGCGCAGGCGGCCATAAAGGCCACGAAGCCGATCGCCTCGCCCAGGAGGAACATGCGAAATGCCTCTCCGAACAACACAAACACAACCAAGGTAAAGACAAGCAACGCGATTGCCGAGACCGCGAGACTCACCATACCCTTGAGCATGTCCGCATTCTGTTTATCGTCAAGAACCGGCTTGAGCGTAAAGACAAAGGGAAGGAAGGCAATTGCGCCCGCGATGGCGCCTGCAACGATAGCGAGCAGATCGGCTATCTGAAACACTGGCGTCCTCACTTTCCTTTTTAACGCCTCACAGGACAGTTCCCGCCAAACATTGGTGACTATTGTACGAGCCAATCGCTAAAGTACAACCGAAAAAGCATCGGTTAATACGCACCTGTTCGTTTTCTTAAGACCTTCTTTATGCCGCAGGTACGCTAATACGTTTTTCTCGAACCCCTCAGCGCAAAACGTCCGTTAACAGGAGCGCGCGTGGACGTCTTTTGCTCGCCCGCGCGCACCATTTCTTCGTATTTTCGGCGTTAGCCGGTATGGCCCAGAGATTACAGCGTGCCGTAGATACGGTCGCCGGCGTCGCCGAGGCCTGGAACGATGTAGGCAGCCTCGTTGAGATGGTCGTCGATGGCGCAGGTATAGATATGCACATCAGGATCCTTCTCAGTCAGCGACTTGAGGCCCTCGGGGGCCGCGACGATGCACAGCATGCGGATGTCCTTGACACCGCGCTCGCGCAGGTAGCTGATGGCCATCTCGGCCGAACCGCCCGTGGCAAGCATGGGGTCGACGACCAGGCAGATGCGCTGGTCGATATCCTTAGGCATCTTGCAGTAATACTCATGCGGCTCGTGGGTGACCTCGTCGCGTTCCATACCGATGTGGCCCACGCGAGCGGAGGGCACCAGGTCGAGGATGCCGTCGACCATGCCAAGGCCCGCACGCAGGATGGGCACGATGGCGAGTTTCTTGCCGGCAAGCTGCTTAAACGTTGCGGTGGTGATGGGGGTCTCGACTTCGACGTCTTCCATGGGCAGGTCGCGCATGGCCTCGTAGCCGTCAAAAAGTGCAAGCTCGCGCACAAGCTGGCGGAACTGGTTGGTGCCGGTGTTTTTGTCGCGCAGGATCGACAGCTTGTGCTGGACGAGCGGGTGGTCGACAAGCGTCACACGGGACGCGTCGTAGGTGACGGTCATGGGTTGATTGCCCCTTTCGTTGCGGCCGCACAACGACCTTGCTGACAAGGCGCGAAGCAATGTTGCCGCCGCACGCCATGCATTAGTTTAGCGGTTTGTTATATCGAGCAGCCCATCACAGCCCTACTGTGCGATGCTGAGCGAGCGCCTGACTGCATCACGCCAGCCCGCAAGGTTTTGCTCGCGGCGCTCGGCGGACATGTGGGGAAGGAAGGTCCTAACGATCTGGGCATTTTGCTCCAGTTCTTCCAGGTCTTCCCAATAGCCGACGGCAAGACCCGCCAAGTACGCGGCACCGATTGCCGTGGTCTCCACCGTCTCGCATTGCAACACGGGGATATCCAGCAGATCGGCCTGGAATTGCATGATGAACTCGTTGCGCGAGGCACCGCCATCGACGGACAGGCGCTCAATCGAAAGTCCCACGTCCTGCTCCATGGCGCGCAGCACGTCGTAGCTCTGATATGCCATGGATTCGCAGGCGGCACGTACGATGGTCGCACGGCTCGAGGCGCCGGTCAGACCGCACACGATACCGCGGGCATGCGGGTCCCACCAGGGAGCGCCCAGACCCGCAAAGGCGGGGACGAAGTAGCAGCCCTCATTGTCGTTGATCGAAGCGGCGAGTTGTGCCGACTCGCTCACACTCGAGATGATGCCCATGTTGTTGCGCAGCCAGTTCATGGTTGAGCCGGCGGCAAAGATAGAACCCTCGAGCGCATAGCTGATCTTGCCGTCCGCGGCGATACCGATCGTGGAGACCAGACCGTTCTTGGATTCGACGACCTCGTCGCCGGTGTTCATGAGCATAAAGCAGCCCGTGCCATAGGTGTTTTTGGTCTGGCCGGGATGGAAGCAGCAGTGGCCGAACAGCGACGCCTGCTGGTCGCCCGCCACGCCCATGATGGGCGGCATGTTGGTCATGATGTCGCTCGCGACGCGGCCGTAGTCGCCCGAGCTCCAACGAACCTCGGGCATCATGGAACGTGGAACGTCAAAGAGCGCCAGCAGGTCGTCGTCCCAATCGAGCGTATGGATATTAAAGAGTGCCGTGCGGCTGGCATTGGTGTAGTCGGTGGCAAAGACCTGACTGCCGGTGAGGTTGTAGATGAGCCAGGTGTCGATGGTGCCGAACATGAGGTCGCCCGCCGCCGCGCTCTCACGCGCACCGTCGACGTTGTCGAGGATCCACTGCACCTTGGAAGCCGAAAAATACGGATCGAGCGTGAGTCCTGTGCGGGAGCGCACCAGCTCCTCGCAACCCTGTTCAACCAACGCGTCGATTGCCGGCGCGGTACGGCGGCACTGCCATACGATGGCGTTATAGATCGGCTGACCGCTCACGCGGTCCCAGACCACCGTGGTCTCGCGCTGGTTGGAGATGCCGATGGCGGCAATGCGGTCGGAGTGGATACCGCTCTTAAACTGGACTTCCATCATGACGGCGATCTGGCTGGCAAGGACCGTCATGGGGTCTTGCTCTACCCAACCGGGACGTGGGAAGCTGGTTTTGACGCTGCGACGTGCCTGCGCGACGATGCATCCGTACTCGTCGACGATGGTCGCAAGTACCGAGGTGGTGCCGCAGTCGAGCGCCATGATGTAGGAACCGCCAAAGTCAAACGAGGCATCTTCCATGCCCAGGCTGCCCAGATTCAACGACATCGCTTACACCTTTCTATTGCATCGGGTCGGACAGGACCCGTTCGATCTCTGATGCGGGAAGTGCGCCTTGGCGCAGGATCTGGAGCCCGCCGTGCTGGAACGACACGATGGTCGAGGCGTCGCGACACGGGGTCTCACCGGCGTCGACGGCAACATCGACCCCCTCCAGGATGCGCTCCTCCACCGTGACAAAACTTGCCGGCGCGGGCGCGCCATGCGTGTTAGCGCTGGTGCAGGCAAGAGGGCTGCCGCAGGCGCGGATGAGCGCTTGGACCACAGGCGAGGCCGACGCGCGAAGAGCCACAGTGTCGTCGGCGGCACGCATAAAGGTCGGCACGCAGGGGGCCGCCTTGACCACAATAGTCAGGGCTCCCGGCCAGCATCGTCGTGCGAGTACGCGAGCCTCTTCGAGGATATCCACGCCATAGCGGTCGAGTGCTTCGGCATTATCAACCAGCCAGGCGACCGTTTGGGTGAGCTTGCGCTGCTTGAGGGTAAAGATGCGGCGGTAGCCGGTACCGAGCGCAGGGACCGCGGCGCCATTGACGACAGCCTGCGGATCGCGCGGCCACGATGGGAATTCGCTTGTATCTTGGAGCACGGCGTCCGAGAAGGCGTTGACTGCCACGGCGACACCGTAGACGGTCTCGGTCGGGATCAAGGCCAGGCCGCCGCGGCCGAGCACCTCGGCCGTGCGCTCGACGGCGAGCCGATGCGGCTCGCGCGTTCCCTCGTATACCCGATAGACCGTCTGCATGTGTATGCCAGCCCCTTACGCTCTGGTGAAAGTTTGTTTACTGAGGGGCATTCTCGCACGAAACATTCAGCCTATTTGCCCAGAGCGCATGTTGGTTTGGTGAGCGGCTCTAGTAGTCGGTGAAAGTGAGGGGGTTATTGGACTGCGACGAACTTCTTTGGCCTGCCGGCATGGCGTCTTTGGGCGGCGTAGCGCTCGATGCTGTCTATCGTTATCATCCGACGGCCGTCGACGAGTTCAACATCGAGTTTTCCGGCTTTGACCAGCGCGGTAATCCGCGGAGCGGAGACTTTGAGGTCCAGCGCTGCATCTTTAAATGTTCGGCACGCCGCTTCCCGAGCGTCCTCGTGGTCGATTTCGACTGAAAGGGCCACGACCTCGGCCGAGCGTTCGTACCCTGCCGGAGTCAAACCGTTGTTGAGGTCGTCGGCCAAAAACGCCATCAGCGCCTCGGTGGCATGGGCAATCGCTTCTTCGCGCGTATCGCCATCGGCAAAGGCGCCGGGAATCTGCGGGAAGCTGGCGCAGTAACCGTCGTCTTCTTTTATGAGAACGCAGTCATAGGTAAATCGCTGCCTCATTTTGCCTCCAACTACCATCCAGCTTGGCGACGAATACTTGCCCACGTGCCCTTCTTTGGTCGATCACCACCAGAGCCGTTCACGGGGACAACACGATCGCCAGAAACATACTTAGCATGACCACCGACTTGCGCGACCTTCACGAATCCATCGTGCTTGAGTAGGGCAATGATTTCCCGAAAGGTAGGAGGTTGCATGGGCCGACCTCTTTCAGCCGTCCTAATTATAAACTACTTTATAATTTTTGTTAACCAGTTAATAAATATTACTGGCGCTGCTTGGGCTCGGTGACGATGGCTCGGACGATGCGGGGGCGATCGGTGAGGTCGTGGACGATACGCACGTCCGAAAGGCCTGCCTGGCGACAGAGCTCGGCCGCGGCATCGAGGGCACCCTCGTAGAGCTCGCAGGCAAACAGGCCGCCGGCGCGCAGCATGTAAGGCGCCGCATTGAGCAGGCGGCGGAAGATATCGAGGCCGTCGGCGCCGCCCTCAAGCGCCAGGTCGGGCTCGAAGTCCTTGACCTCGTGCGGCAGTGAGCGCATGACGTCGGTCGGAATGTAGGGCGGATTGGAGACAAGCACATCAAAGGTGCCCCACTCTTCGCGGGGAATGGAACTCACCAGGTTGGTGAGGCTAAAGGCGACCTCATCGGATGTGAGACCGAGCGCGTCGCGGTTTTTGGTGGCCAGATCGATAGCGCGCGGCTCGATATCGGTGGCGGTGCAGGTAACGTGGCCGCGGCGCTCCCAGGCAAGGGAGAGCGAGATGCAGCCCGTGCCGCAGCCGACCTCGAGAACGCGGGCGATGCGGGGCTCGGCTGGGGCAGGCGAAGCGGCATCCTGAGCTGAAGCTGTCTCTTATACACATCTGACGCTGCCGACGATCTTACGCGTGTAG
>URHU01000035.1:0-17243 GCA_900547715.1 uncultured Collinsella sp.
ACACGCGTAAGATCGTCGGCAGCGTCAGATGTGTATAAGAGACAGCTTATATCCCCATGCCCGCCGAGCTCGCCTCGATTCTCGCCTTCCTGGGCAAGCCGTTTGTCGCTTTGACGCTTGCCACGCTCGTCGCGATGTATCTGCTGGGCGCGCGCCGCGGCTACTCCGGCGCCGAGCTCAAGGCCCTGCTCGACCGCTCTCTTAAGCCCGTCGGCATGATCTTGCTGGTTATCGCCTGTGGCGGCGTGATCCGCTGGATGCTGCAGGACTGCGGCTTGGGCCAGGTTATCGGCCCTATGCTCGAGGCCTCACCGCTGCCTTTGGTGGTCGTTGCCTTTTTGATTGCCGTCATGGTGCGTGCCTCTGTCGGCAGCTCCATCGTCGCTATGACCATGGCATCGGGCATTATGGCCGCCATGCCCGCGGTTGCAGGAGCCTCGGTGCTCATGCGTGCCGCTATCTGTCTTGCTATCTGCGGCGGTGCTACGGCCCTCTCGCACGTCAACGATGCCGGTTTTTGGATGTGCTCCTCGTTCCTGGAGATTGACGAGAAGACAACCCTCAAGTCCTGGACCGTTATGGAGACGCTCATCGGCCTTTCGGGTCTTGCCTGCGCCCTGGTGATTTCGTTCTTCGCCTAGTCGGGCATCTTTTGCCGAGCGCATCGCTCGGCAACCACCTACACCAGATTTAATCACCAACGATTGGTACAACCGTTCAAACCAAAAGAGGAGAGCATTATGGACGAGAAGACCAAGGCACAGATTCAGCAGGAGGCAGCCGACTTGGTTGCCAAGCTGCAGCCGCGTTCCGGCAAGTTTCGCACCATCAGCCCCGAGATGGACCCGCTGCGTCTGGGCTCTGGCTGGTCCATCGAAGATCTGGACAAGCCGCAGGTCATTATCGAGTCGACGTTCGGCGACTCGCACCCGGGTTCTGCCGGTCTGTTTGAGTTGGTCGAGGAGATCCGTGCCGGCGTTGCCGAGGCTGGCGGTCACGGTGCCCGTTACTTCTGCACCGATATCTGCGACGGCGAGGCCCAGGGCCACGACGGCATCAACTACTCGCTGCCCAGCCGCGACATGATCGCCAACATGATCGAGATCCACGCCAAGGCCACCCCGTTCGATGCCGGCGTCTTTGTCGCCAGCTGCGATAAGGGCCTGCCTGCGAACCTCATGGCCATGGGCCGCATCAACATCCCCTCCATCGTCGTTACCGGCGGTGTCATGGATGCCGGTCCCGATCTGTTGACCCTGGAGCAGCTCGGCGCGATTTCTGCCCGTTACGAGCGCGGCGAGATCTCCCGCGAGGAGCTTGAGTTTGCCAAGCACAACGCATGCCCCAGCTGCGGCGCCTGCTCGTTTATGGGCACCGCGTCGACCATGCAGGTTACCGCCGAGGCCCTGGGCCTTATGCTCCCCGGCACGGCCCTGCTGCCCGCTACCAGCTCCGACCTGCGTGAGTTTGCGCGCGAGGCCGGCCGCCAGTCCGTGTGGCTCTCCGAGCACAACCTGTGCCCCCGCGACATCGTGACCAAGGAGTCCTTCGAGAACCTCATCATGGTCCACGGCGCCATCTCCGGTTCCACCAACTCGCTGCTGCACATCCCCGCGATCGCCCGCGAGTTTGGCATCGAGATGTCCGCCGACGACTTCGATCGCCTGCACCGTGGCGCCCACTACCTGCTCAACGTTCGCCCCGCAGGCGAGTGGCCGGCGCAGTTCTTCTACTATGCGGGTGGCGTGCCGCGCATCATGGAGGAGATCAAGTCGATGCTTCACCTCGATGTCATGACCGTCACCGGCAAGACCCTCGGCGAGAACCTCGAGGATCTCAAGAACAACGGCTATTACGAGAAGTGCGGTCGTTACCTTGAGAAATGGAATCTCAAGCGCGAGGACATCATCCGTCCGTTTGACCAGGCCTTCGGCACCGACGGTTCCATCGCCATCCTCCACGGCAACCTTGCTCCCGAGGGCGCCGTCGTCAAGCACACCGTCGTTCCGCGCGAGATGTTCCAGGCTACGCTCAAGGCCCGTCCGTTCGACTGCGAGGAGGACGCCATCCACGCCGTCCTGACGCACGAGATCAAGCCCGGTGACGCCGTCATCATTCGCTATGAGGGCCCCAAGGGTTCCGGTATGCCCGAGATGTTCTACACCACCGAGGCTATCGCCAGCGATCCCGAACTGGGTGCGAGCATTGCCCTGATCACCGATGGCCGCTTCTCCGGCGCCTCCAAGGGCCCGGCTATCGGTCACGTTTCGCCCGAGGCTGCCGTGGGCGGCCCGATTGCCCTGATCGAGGAAGGCGACCTGATCCAGATCAATATTCCCGAGCGCTCGCTGTCCATCGTGGGCATCGCCGGCAAGGAGATGGAGCCGGCCGAGGTCGACGCCGTCCTGGCCGAGCGCCGAGCCGCTTGGAAGCCCAAGGCTAATCGTTACACCTCCGGCACGCTCAAGTTCTTTACCGAGCATGCAGTTTCCGCCATTCAGGGTGGCTACATGGAGTAGCGCCCATGCGCATCAAATATCTCCTCTCATAGATGCGCGGCACAAAGAGCCCCGAGCTCACACGAGCTCGGGGCCTTTTTCGTCTGGATTGGGGACGCATAGCCGGACGAAAGCGTGTTGCGTTTGGCGTAAAACCATACGAAAGTGCAATTTGCGTCTTATTTCCGAACGTAAAACAGACGAAAACCGTTTACGTCTGCTTTAAATCCGTATGAAAACGGTTTTCGTCTTGCAGGGCAGTTGTCGTTTCTACAGTTCAACTTCCAGTTCGGCTTTGTGCTCGTAGAGGTAGTCGCGCATGTAGGGGATGGCAAATGAGACCTTGCCGTACGAAGGAGCCTCGATAATCGATTCTCTTAACAGGCGGCTGCGGACGGAGCTCACCTGTTGAGGCGTTTTGTTTAGGGCATCGGCAACCATGCTGGTCGAGCTTGTCTGCCCCAAAGACGCCATGCTCAGCAGATAAGCGATGCACGTGGGCGGAATGCGCTGCAGCGCGGGCTCAATCACCATGGCGCAGAAGCGTTCGCGTGCCGTTGCAATGCCACGCTCGGCTTCTTCTTCTCCAATAATCGCTGTATGTGCGCGTCTTGCCAACTGCCATGCGTAGTATCCAACGAGTTGGATCATGAAAGGATAGCCTTGCGTTGCCTCGGCAAGTTGGCCGGCAATACCTGGCTGCAACTCCATGCCAGACGCTTCAATGGTTTCCTCGAGGGAGTACGACACTTCGGTTACTGCCACAGCCTTCAGATCAAAGGGGAGGGCACGGCGCAAAAACGTAAGTGTCTTTCCGTTGATGATGCTTTCAATCATCGAAGGCAGCCCAGCAAAAACAAAGGCGATATCAAGGTCTTCGCCGATAACCTGCTGAATCGCAATGGAGAGCGTTCGGACCTCATCGAGCTCTGCGTCTTGAACTTCGTCGAGAGTGATGAGCAGGCCATTTCCATTCTTGGATATTGTCTGTCTCATGGCGTCGCGTAGCGATGGGCCGATTCGCTCAATATCTATGCTGCCGATGGATATGCCAGCTACGGTGGGCTCAAATCTGGCGTGTTTGGCCTGGAATTTGGGCTGCAGCTGTTCGAGAATGCGCTGGCAAAGTCCCTCGGTTGCGACCTCTTTTATGACCGTCCAGCCACGGCTTTGCGCCAAACGTGAGCACTCGTCAAGGAGGACCGTCTTGCCCGTTCCACGGACGCCGGCTATGCGCATTAGGCGTCCCGGGGCACCAGGCCCGTTGACGAGGCCCTCATTGAATTCTTCGAGCACATCTTCGCGGCCGATAATCGTGGGAGGTGTTTTACCTGCTGTGGGCTTAAAAGGATTTGTTTGCATGTGAGCCACCTTTGCTCAAGATATAGCAAGATATAGCAAAGTATAGCAAGATATAGCAAAGTAAGCGCTACTCGCGGGTTTTGCGGTGGTGCTATTTTCCAAATGCCGCGCGGATAAAGCGCTGGGCGAACAGCTTGTTGGCGACGTTGATGACAAGGCCCAGGAACAGTGCCGAGATGGCGGTCGTGACGCCAAAGCCGCCCAGGTTGTACATAAAGATCAGCGACAACGCGAGCGAGGCGGCGACATGTGAGCAGTCAAACACGACTTTTACGTCACCAAAGCGGCGTTTAAGCTTTTCGGCAATGACTTGCACCAAGCCGTCGGGCGCGTTGGGGACAACGCCCATGTTGACGACGAGACTTACGCCAAATGCGGTGACAGCGAGGGAGAGCAGCATGGTCGCAATCTGTGTGGGGAGTGCCGTGGGATGCAGTGGGTTGACCGCCATGAAGAGGTCGGTCAAGCCGCCAATCAGCGTTGAGAAGAACAACTCGAGCGGGATGCGCGGCTGGAACTCGCTTCGCAAGATGGCTAATTGCGCCACGATGTAGGCGACGTAGGTTGCGGTGATCCAAAAGCCGAGCGTCTTGCCAGTGAGCATGGATAGGGTTGTGGCAAAGCACGTGAGCGCGGCGACGCCCAGGCCGGATGCCGTCTGGAGACTCATACCGAGTGCCAGTACTGCAACGCCCACAAGATACATCAGCATTCTGATGACGGTATGGCACCAGTCGATGTTCTCGCCATGCATGATGATGAGCGGTCGCATGTTGCTACCCGTCCTTTCGGTTGTGTGAAAAAGCTGACCCGGGCCGGCAAAAGAGGGTTATCGGAGGCACTGCTGCAAAAGCAGAAAAGCCGGCCCCACGGTCAGTCGTCTAGGAAGTGTCTCGCTGTGCCGGAATGGGACTAAAGGTCCAACGAGACGGGAAGAAAGCAAATGGCATTGCGTGGGCGATAAGATGCCAAGATGGTAGGGTGCGTCTTAGCATCATATTGCCCACGCTCAACGAAATCGGTTTCGTTTGAGCCTAAGTATACGACGGGATTTTATTTGCGAAGAGAAAAACAATAAAAAGGTGAACGTTCACCTAATTGCAACAACTCGTTGGCTGTAGTTGCGGTGGAATAGTTCCTGTTTTTGCTGCTGAAGGCCTTGAACAGGAACTATTCCACCGCAACTTATGAGGGGGCGGGGGATGCGATAGTATTGCATGGTGGTATTCGACTAACCGAGGACTTATCCGAGGGCTTTATGGAACAGCACCAGCATTATCAGAGCCTGCAAGACCAGGCGTACAACGCATTGCGGTCCAAGATCATCTACGCCGAGCTCAGGCCCGGCACGCGCCTTTCGGCGATTGGTCTGGAAAAGGAGACGGGAATCGGGCGCACGCCCATTCGCGAATCCTTTGTGCGCCTGCGTGAGCAGGAGCTGGTGGAAACGCGTCCCAAAAGCGGCACCTACGTCTCTAAGATCAGCATGGAACGCGCCGAAAACGCCTGCTTTTTGCGCGAGAAGCTCGAGAGAAGCGTGCTTATTAAATGCTGTTCGGCCGCCTCGCCCGAGCAAAAGCAGCGGCTCGAGCAGATTCTTACCGAGTCCGAGTCGCTCGACCATGGCGAAACGCGCCGTTTCTTTGACCTGGATAACCTGTTCCATGAGACGTGTTTTGAGATTGCCGGTCGTCACATGTTGTGGGATTGGATGAAGAGCATCAACACGCATTTTGAGCGATACAACTGGTTGCGTATGGTGTCGCAGGACTTGGATTGGGAGCCGATTCGCCGGCAGCATCGCCGGATTCTCGAGGCCATTAAGAGAGGCGATACCGACGCGGCGAGCTATCTGGCAGAGACGCACTTGCACCTGATGCCCGAGGAGCAGGGCCCGGTTATCGCCTTGCATCCCGACTATTTTGAGCTGTCCAAAGACTCGGCCATCTAATCAATCCCCATATAAGTTGCGGTGAAATAGGGACTGTTTTGCGGCCTAGGTGGCGCAAGCAGTCCCTATTTCACCGCAACTGCGTTGGGGCGTAACCGGGGCACAAAGCTGCGGCGCCGCTTGGAGGAAAAGACCGGAAGCAAGGGTCCATTCCTCCAGACGGCACCGCAGCTGTTTTGGTGGCTCGGCTTTTGTCGAAGTGGCTTAGTTGAGCGCGACGGCCAGCCAAGTAGGCAAAGCGGCTTGGAGGCGTGTCGCTTCCGTCACGTTCTATCAGCATACAAGACGGTTTTGGTTCTTGTTCGTGACGGAAACGGCGCGCTTCCGAGCCGCTTTAAAAGAAAGGGGGCGAGGTCTAGGGCACGCCCCCTTTCACGATAGAGAGCTAAACCTAGCCGCGGACCTTCTTGACGACGTCCATGGCCTCGCGGGCGATCTGCTCGACCTTGGAGAAGTCGCCGTCGGCAAACAGGGCCGGCTTGACCATCCAGGTGCCACCGCAGGCGATGATGGCGGAGGAGCTCAGGTACTCCTCGACGTTGGCGGTGCTCACGCCGCCGGTAGGCATAAAGCGGTGACCGACAAACGGAGCGGCGAGGGCCTTGATGGTGTTCAGGCCGCCATACTGGGACGCGGGGAAGAACTTGGTGACCTTGAGGCCCAGGTTCTCGGCTGCGGTGACCTCGGAGGGGGTCACAGTGCCGGGAAGGACGGGCAGCTCGATGTCGATGCAATGCTTCACGACGTCCTCGTTGTAACCCGGGGAGACGATGAACTTGGCACCGGCGGCGCGGGCCTGCTCAACCTGCTCGACGGTCAGGACAGTGCCGGCGCCAACGCACATCTCGGGCTCGGCCTCGGCCATAGCGGCGATGCACTCGGCGGCGCAGGCGGTGCGGAAGGTGACCTCGGCGGACTTCATGCCAGCTGCCATAAGAGCGTGGGCGAGCGGGGCGGCGTCCTCGACCTTGTCGAGCACAACGACCGGCACGATGCCCAGGGACTCAAGCGTGGTGTAGAACTGATCGAACATGATGTTCCTTTCGATGTGTGGCGCGCATGGGCGCGTGATTACCAAATGTGCTGGTCAGGAGCCGATTTTGGATTGGTTATCGGAGGCACTGCTTAGGGTTCAAGCAATTCCAAAACCGGCTGCTCGACCAGTCATGTAGGGAATGCCAGACAAAACCGGAATGGGACTGGTGGTTTTGCCCGGCCGGAGGAATCGGGGAGCGGGCCGCAGAGGTATGGGTATGGAAAGCTGCAGTCCGCGGAATGGGGAACGAATTAACGGGCGACGCGGGTGCCACCGTCGGCGGTGTTGGCCACGGCTGCGATCTCGCCTGCGGTCACCAAGTTGGAATCGCCCTTGATGGTGAGCTTGAGGATCGAGGCTGCAATCGCATAGTTGACGGCGTCCTGCGGGTCAAAGTCGTTGATGAGGGCATGGACGAGGCCGGCGTTGAAAGCGTCGCCGGCGGCAACGCCCTCGAGCACGTGTACGTCGTGAGCAGGGGAGAACCAGTGCTCGCCGCTCTCGGCGTCAAAGAGCATGCCCATCCAGATGGAGCGCTCGACGCAGGAGATGTTGCGGACGACCGAGGCGACCTTCTTGCAGCCGTACTCGGCGCAGATCTGGCGGGCCATCTCGACGTAGGTGTCGCGCTCCTCGATGCCGTGGGCAAGGGAACCGGAGACGCAGGTCATGCCGAGGCCGGCAGGCGCATCCTCGTCGTTGGCGATGCAGATGTCGACGAGCGGCAGGAGTTCCTTCATGGTGGCCTGCGATTTCTCGGGCGACCACATCTTGCCGCGATAGTTCACGTCGCACACGGTGGTGATGCCCTTGGCGCGGCAGACGGTGAGGGCATCCTTGCAGGCGGCGGCCATCTCATCGGAGACGGCGGGGGTCACGCCGGAGAAATAGAAGACATCGATGCCCTTGATGATCTCGTCCCAGTTAAAGACGTCGCGCTTGGCCATGTTGATGGCAGAGTACTTGCGGTCGTAGACGCAACCGTTGCCGCGCTGCGAGGCGCCGACCTCAAACACATAGGAGCCAAGGCGGTCGCCCTGACGCACGACGCGCGTGGTGTCGACGCCGTAGGCCTTCAGCGAACGCAGGGCGCACTCGCCCAGACGGTTGGCCGGGACAACGGAGACGTAAGCGGCCTTGTCGCCCTGGTAGGCCAGGGAAAGCGCAGTGTTGGCCTCGGCGCCGCCGTAGCGGACGTCAAACTCGGTTGCCTGCTCAATGCGCAGGTGGTCTTTGGGTGAGAGTCTCATCATGATCTCGCCGAAGGTAAGAACCGTTTTACCCATGGTCGCGCAGCTCCTTTTACTCGTGCGTACACCTTTGATATGGCGTTGGCACGCAGGTGCCAAGACGGTAGGGTGCGTCTTTGCACCTGCGTGCCAACGCTCGCCGAAATCGGTTTACGAAATCGGTTTCGTTTCGAGTTGTAGTATACTCACCTACAGCGTTTTGCAACCGAGATTTTTAAAAAAATGCCTAAAATGGCTCAGATCGCCGACAATTGGGAAACGGGGTGCGTTATGGCGCAGATGAGAATCAAGGACATTGCCGCCGAGGCGGGCGTGAGTCCGGCCACGGTCTCGCGCTACCTCAACAACCGCCCCGGGCAAATGACCGAGGAGACCCGTGCTCGCATCGCGGCAGTTATCGAGCGCACCGGCTATCGCCCGCGTGCCGCCGCGCGCAATCTGCGCAGCTCGCGCACCAACCTCATCGGCGTGATTCTGGCCGACATCGCCAACCCGTTCTCGAGCGCCATGCTCGAGGGCCTTTCCGCCAGTGCCGCCGCGCGCGGCTGCTCGCTCATGACGGCCATTAGCGGCAACGATCCCGCCAAGGAGGCCGAGTCGCTCACCAGACTTATCGACGCTGGCGTGGATGGCCTGGTCGTCAATACCTGCGGTGGTAACGACGGAGCCATCGCCGCTGCCGCGGGACGCCTGCCCGTCGTGCTGCTCGACCGCGACGTTGCCGACGGCGGTGTCGATCTGGTGACATCTAACAACCGTGAGCTGGTCGCTGGCTTGGTAGACGAGCTCGCCGCCGTTGGCAGCGAGCGCCTGTGCCTGCTCACCGAGGCAAGCGACGACAGCCCTGTGCGTCGCAAGCGCGCCGAGGCCTTTACCGACGAGCTTTCGCGCCGCGGCCTTGCCGGCGAGGTCGTCACCCTGGCCGACGGGGGCGCCACGGGCGTCGGCCGCCTGGACGAGACCATCCGCGGCTATGCAGGTAAAAAGCTCGGCCTCATTGCTGTCAACGGCTTGGTTTTCCTGCGTCTGACCGAGGCGCTAGCGCAGCTGGGACCCTCGCTGCCGGCGGGGCTCAAGATCGCGACGTTTGACGACTACCCTTGGAACCATGTGCTCTTTGGCGGCGTCACCACGGCCGCGCAGGACACCCTCACCATTGCCGAGCGCGTAGTCGAGCGCCTTTCCGAGCGCATCGACGTCGTCACCACCACCGTGGGCGAGGCCGCAAAGCTCGCCCCCAAGCGCATCGAGATTCCCGGCCACATCGAACACCGCGCATCGACCTCTCGCTAGCCGCTCGTTCGCAACTGCCTGTTCGCGCACGTTTTTTGAGCGCTTGATACGCTTTAACCCTGCGGAAACATTTTTCTGCGATAGTATCTGCGATATAGACCAGTCGAAACCCGCCCGAAAGAAAGGGGAGCGACATGAACCAGCAGAACATTGATTACGTACTCCGCTCCGTAGAGCAGCGTGACATCCGCTTTGTGCGTCTGTGGTTTGTCGACATTCTCGGCCGCCTCAAGAACTTTGCCATTAGCCCCGAGGACCTCGAGGTCGCTTTTGAGGAGGGTATTGGCTTTGACGGCTCGGCCATCGAGGGCTTTGCCACGCCCGAGGAAGCCGACATGCTAGCGTTTCCCGATGCTTCGACCTTCCAGATTCTGCCGTGGCGTCCGAGCCATAACGGCGTCGCCCGCGTGTTCTGCGATGTGTGCACCCCCGATCGCAAGCCGTTTGCCGGCGATCCGCGCGATGCCCTGCGCCGCATGTTCCGCAAGGCCGAGAAGGTTGGCTACCTGCTCAACGTGGGTGCCGAGCTGGAGTATTACTACTTCCCCGACGAGCACACCCCCGAGCCGCTCGACAACGTGGGCTACTTCGATCTTTCGGTGAGCGATGCCGCCCGCGACCTGCGTCGCAACACGGTCCTCACGCTCGAGAAGATGTCCGTGCCCGTGGAGTACACCTTCCACGCCGCCGGCCGCTCGCAGCACGGCATGAGCCTGCGCCACGCCGAGGCCCTGAGCATGTCCGACGCCATCACCACGGCCAAACTCATCATTAAGCAGCAGGCCTACGAGAGCGGTTGCCACGCCTCCTTTATGCCCAAGCCGTTGGCGGGCGAGGACGGCAGCGCTATGTTCCTGTGCCAGTCGCTATTCGACCACGACGGCAACAACGTCTTTTGGGGCGAGGACGACGAGAAGTACCATCTTTCCGACGTCGCCAAGCACTACATGGCCGGCATCCTGGCGCATGCCCGCGAGATTAGCGCCATCACCAACCCCACGGTCAACTCGTACAAGCGCATCACCACGGGCGGCGACTCCGTGCCGCAGTACGCCACGTGGGGCCTGCGCAACCGCGCGAGTATGGTCCGCATCCCGGTCTACAAGCCCGGCAAGCAGCTGTCCACGCGCATCGAGCTTCGTAGCCCCGACCCCATGGCCAATCCGTACCTGGTCAACGCCGTCACGCTGGCGGCTGGTCTCGATGGCATCGAGCGCAAGCTGGAGCTCCCGCCCGAGGCCACGGCCGAGACGCTCAAACTCACCGACCGTCAGATGCTCGAGGCCGGCTACGCACCGCTGCCGCGCTCGCTCAAAGAGGCGCTTGACGTCTTTGAGGACTCGCAGTTTATGAAGGATGCCCTCGGCGAGCACATTCACAGCTTCTTCCTCAAAAAGAAGCGCAACGAGTGGCATAAGTTTGAGTCCACGATCACCGAGTGGGAGATCAAGCATTATCTGGCGAACTCCTAATCGCGCTGGCTTGTTCCAGTACGATTGAGCTCATTTCCTTGGAGGCCGATATGTCCGAAAAGAGTGCCCTGTTCATGGCGCGCACGACGCGCTTCCACGAGTTTGCCCGCAGCTTGACGACCACCCTGGGTGTCGAGGTGAGCCTGGCTACCCCCGATTCGCCGACTGCGGCGCACGACTTTGACCTGCTGATCCTCGATTCCGACGGCATTCGCAGCGATCGCATCGATCAGATTGCCAAGTGGCTTGACGATCGCGGCGGCGTCCCCATGTTGGTGATCGTCGACGACGAGGCGCTCGGTACCCTGCGCCTGCCGAATCACGCGCATGCCGACTTTGTATGCCCCACGGCGACGCCCAACGAGCTCAAGGCTCGCGCGCAGCGCCTGATGGGCGAGGAGGAGACCGTCGCCGCCGACGATGTGCTCAACATCGACAACCTCGAGATTAACCTGGCTACCTACCAGGTGACACTCGATAACGAGCCCATCGACCTGACGCTGATGGAGTACTCGCTGCTGAGCTTTTTGGCGACGCATCCCAACCGTGCCTACAGCCGCGAGGTGCTGTTGCACCGCGTGTGGGGCTTTGAGTACTGCGGCGGCACGCGCACCGTCGACGTGCACATCCGACGCATCCGCTCCAAGGTGGGCCCGCAGATTGCGGCACATATCACCACCGTCCGCGGCGTGGGCTATCTGTTTAAGGACTAGCTTTCCACCACAAAGGGGACAGGCACCTTTGTGGTGGTTTTGACGCAGGCCGGGTCCTTTTGGGCCTGCAGCAGAACTTAAGCCTTCCTAAAAGATTGCGTTCTCATACACGTGCACCCGCATATTGGGGTACAACTCAACGTGAACAATGATGGCCCGCCACATGTTTGGCGGGCCTTTGGTTATTTGACGAAAGGATCGCAGCTATGAGCGAGAACGATTCCCAGCGTCCCCAGGATGCGGGCCACGCCGGCGAGACGCAGCAGCAACCGCGCGTGCAGGTGGAGTCGACGCCTGCCGACGGCAACATTCCCTACGTGCAGGCCTACGACACGCAGACCGGCAAGCCGCTGAGCGGCCAGCAGGTTGTAAACAAGCACACAGTGGTCAAGACCAAGACCAAAAAGCTGCCGATCTTCATTACGGCGCTTGCCGGCTGTGCCTGCGGCGCCCTGCTGGTCATCGCGCTCATTATGAGTGGCACGCTCGATATCGGCGGCGGCAGGAACGCCGTGACGGCGGGTGCTTCGGGTTCATCGACGCAAAAGATCACCATCGACTCCGAGGACACCACGCTGGCCGAGGCCGTTTCTGCCAAGGCCCTGCCCTCCGTGGTTTCTATTACCGCCACTTCGAGCGGCAGCCAGAATGGCTCGCTTTCGCAGTCTGCCGACGAGTCGGACGGCTCGGGCAGCGTCGGTTCGGGCGTTGTGCTCGATACCGAGGGCCACATCCTCACCAACAACCACGTGGTCGATGGCTACGACCAGTACGTGGTGACCATGGATGACGGCACCACCTACGAGGCCGAGTTCGTGGGCAACGATGCTTCGAGCGACCTAGCCGTCATCAAACTCAAGGACGCCGACGCCTCCAAGCTCACGCCGATCGAGATCGGCGACTCCTCCAAGCTCAACGTGGGCGAGTGGGTCATGGCGATCGGCTCGCCGTTCGGCAACGAGCAGTCTGTCTCCACGGGCATTGTGTCGGCGCTGTATCGCTCCACGGCCATGAGCTCTACCAGCGGCAACACCATCTATGCCAACATGATCCAGACCGATGCCGCCATCAACCCGGGTAACTCCGGCGGCGCGCTCGTCAACGACAATGGTGAGCTCGTGGGTATTAACTCGCTTATCGAGAGCTATTCGGGCTCCAGCTCGGGCGTGGGCTTTGCTATTCCCGTTAACTACGCCAAGAACATTGCCGACCAGATTATCGACGGCAAGACGCCGGTGCATCCGTACATGGGCGCCACGCTTTCGAGTGTCAACGCGCTTAACGCCCGCACCAACAAGCTGAGCACAGACAGCGGCGCGTATGTGGCGAGCGTCGTTGAGGACGGTCCTGCCGCTAAGGCCGGCATTCAGGAGGGCGACGTCATCACTAAGCTGGGCGACGACGAGATCACGAGCGCCGATGGCCTGATCATCGCGCTTCGCAGCCATGAGGTGGGCGAGAAGGTCGAGATTACGCTCGTGCGCGGCAAGGAAGAGAAGAAGGTCACGGTCGAGCTGGGTTCTGATGAGGAGCTGCAGAGCCAGCAGCAGGACGACAGCGCGACCGACACCGGCAACGGCGGTATTACCGACGAGCAGCTGCGCCAGTATCTGGAGGAGCTGTTGGGCCAGCAGGGCCAGGGCTACGGCCAGGGTTACTAACGAGCCGTATCGCACATACCGATGCCAGAGGGGCTGTCCCATCAACGCGGGACAGCCCCTCTCTACTTATTGATCCGTTGGGGACGGAGGAAAACGGATCATTTAGAGCTGATAAGAGCATGGTTTGATCGCGCGATCCACCCCGGTCTGGTGGCTGCCGATTCGGTGCGGTTCGAAAGGGCTATTCGGCCCCGTTGCGACCGGTGGTACTCTAGTATCCGTTTGAAATCGAGCGAAGGAGTGCCGCTATGGAGCAATCGAGCCTGTTTGGTGACGGCGTGGACATCGATGCCGAAACGCCCGCGAGCGCGGATACCGCTGCACCGGCCGATGCCCGTGCCCAGGCGGCAGCGCGCGCGGCCGAGCTGCGCCACGAGCTCGACTACCACGCCTATCGCTACTACATGCTCGATGCGCCCGAGATCACGGACGCCGCCTTCGACAAAATGCTCGTTGAGCTGCAGGAAATCGAGGCGACCTACCCCGACCTGGTGACGCCCGACAGCTACACCCAACGCGTGGGCGGGTACGTGAGCGAGCAGTTTACGCCGGTCACGCATATGGCGCGCATGTATTCCATGGACGATGCCATGGATCTGGACGAACTTGACGCGTGGCTCCAACGAACCGAGGATGCGCTCGGCGCAGGTAGCGTCACCTATACCTGCGAGCTTAAGATTGACGGTCTGGGCGTGGCGCTTACCTACCAAAACGGCACCTTCGTGCGCGCGGCCACGCGCGGCGATGGCACCACGGGCGAGGACGTGTCGCTCAACGTCCGTACCATCAAGGATGTGCCCATGCAC
Source organism: uncultured Collinsella sp. (assembly GCA_900547715.1). GTDB lineage: Bacteria > Actinomycetota > Coriobacteriia > Coriobacteriales > Coriobacteriaceae > Collinsella. The sequence goes on from URHU01000035.1 coordinate 14,043, forward strand.
CTGTCCGAGCCGGCGCTCGCCCACATGGGCGCCGACCGCGAGCGCACCATCGAGGTACGCGGCGAGGTCTATATGCCCAAGGGCAGCTTTGTCCGCCTGAATGAAGAGGCCGATGCCGAGGGCCGCGACCCCTTCGCCAACCCGCGCAACGCCGCCGCCGGCAGTCTGCGCCAAAAGGATCCCAAGGTCACGGCGCGCCGCGACCTGGCCACCTTTATCTACGCCATTGCCGATACCGACCCGCTGCACGTCCACAGCCAGCGCGAGTTTCTGGACTGGCTGCGCAGCGCCGGCTTTAGCGTCAACCCCAACGTGGCCCGTTGTGCCACGCCCGCCGAGGTTCACGAGTTCTGTGCCCAGGCGCTTGAGCACCGCGGTGACCTGGACTACGACATCGACGGCGTGGTCGTAAAGGTCGACAGCTTTCAGCAGCAGCTTGACCTGGGCTTTACTGCCCGCGCACCGCGCTGGGCCATCGCCTTTAAGTTCCCGCCCGAGGAAAAGCAGACCGTCCTGCGCGAGATTCGCATCCAGGTGGGCCGCACCGGCGTGCTCACGCCGGTCGCCGAGTTCGACCCGGTGACGGTTGCCGGCTCCACCATCGCGCGCGCCACGCTGCACAACATCGACGAGATTCGCCGCAAAAACGTGCGCGAGGGCGACACCATCATCGTGCACAAGGCGGGTGACGTGATCCCCGAGGTCGTGGGCCCGGTGCTCGACAAGCGCCCGGCCGATTCGGTCGACTGGCACATGCCCGAGGTCTGCCCCGTGTGCGGTAGCCCCGTGGTCCACGAGGATGGCGAGGTTGCTTACCGTTGCGTCTCCATCGACTGCCCCGCGCAGCTCAAGGAGCGCTTGCTCCACTGGGTGAGCCGCGGCTGCATGGACGTCGACGGCCTGGGCGACGAGATCGTCGACAAGATGATCGCCGCCGGGCTGATTCACGACGTCGCGGACTTCTACCAGCTCACGGTCGACGACATCGCCGGCCTGGACACGGGGCGCACCTATGCCAGCTCCAACAGCAAAAAGGGTGTCAAGAAGGGCGACCCCATCCCGGTGGGCCTCAAGACGGCCGAGAAAATCATCACCGAGCTCAACAAGTCCAAGAGCCAGCCGCTCGGTCGCGTGCTGTTTGCCCTGGGCATCCGCCACGTGGGCAAGAGCGTGGGCGAGGTCATCGCCGAGCGATTCCTGTCGATTGACAAGCTCATCTTGGCGAGCGAAGGGGACATCGCCGAGTGCGAGGGCATCGGTCCCAAGATTGCGGCGAGCGTCAAGCAGTTCTTGGCCGTGCCCGAGAACCTTGCCGTGCTGGAGCGCCTGCGCCAAGCGGGCCTTTCGCTCGAGGTCGACTTGGGCGCCGCGCACGCGCAGGCCGCAGCCGACGCTGGCGTGGCAGGCGAGCTCGCCGACGCACAGCCACTCGCGGGTCTGACCTTCGTGCTCACCGGCACGCTCGTCAACCGCACGCGCGATGAGGCGGGCGCGGCGCTCAAGGTGCTCGGCGCCAAGGTTTCGGGCAGCGTGTCAAAGAAGACAAGCTATCTGGTCGCCGGCCCCAAAGCGGGTTCCAAGCTCACCAAGGCCGAGCAGCTGGGTGTGCCCGTGTTGGATGAGGACGCACTCGAGCAGATTCTGGCGACTGGTGAGGTGCCCCAGGCTTAGTGCATCAATAGTCAAATTGAAGAACCGCCCGGAAGCACGATGCTTTCCGGGCGGTTCTTACTTTGCTGGGGAAACCGGCACCGTGATCTGCGTCACGTAGGTCGCGGGGTCGTCGCTGATGATGTCGTCGATGAGGGCGATTTCGCGCGAGGGACCGGCGGGGGACAGGTCGCGCTCGTGCATGTAATCGAGTAAGCGCTCATAGCGCGCGGCCGCCTGACCGTGCGTGCCGCGGAAGCTGACCGTCAGACACCGCGCGGCGGGACGTACTTCGACATCGCCCAGGTAATCGTCCGTGTCATCCAGCAGCAGAAAGACCTCGTCGTAGCCATCAAAGTCGCCGGCGGCAAGGCGTTCGGGCGCGATCCCGACGCCCAAGTTGCCCAGAAAGACAAAGGTCTCGTGCTGACCCTTCTGCAGCTGACGAATCTGCCATTCCAGCGCATATGCGTCGGTAGGCCTGACACGTTCGCGCAATACGGCGCAACGAAGCTCGGGCGCATCGATTGTGCAAATGGTATCGAGCTCGGTGTTCAAGGCATCGTGGAGCAGCGCAAGCCGGTTATCGATCTTGCGCGACACGCGCTCCAGCTCACGGCGCTTGCGCTCGATGAGCTCCTGCTGCTGAGCCAGCTGCCGCTGCATGAGGTCCACATCGCGCGTAGTCACAAACTCGCGGATTTGTGCGAGCGGCAAGTCAAGAACGCGCAGGTGGCTGATAGTGTTGAGGGTGGAGAGCTGCCGCGATCCGTAGTAGCGGTACCCACTCGCTGGATCGATGTGCGCCGGGTCCAGCAAGCCCATCTGCTCGTAATGGCGCAACGTGCCCACGCTCAGGTTAAACAGGCGTGCCACTTCGCCAATGCGGAGCAGGCCCTCGGTATGTTCAGTCGGCGAGTCGGTCACAGGACCGCTCCTTTCGGTAAAAAGCAGGGGAGGGGCGCCAGGCTCGCGTTGTCCCGCTACGTCACCAACTTGTCAAAAGCTCCGCGCCGGTTGAGTACGGTAAACGCGACAACACAGATGACCGCCGACAAAATCGATCCGCACGGCGAGGCGATACCCATGGGAAACAACGTATCGGAATAGGCGTTCGACAGCAGCCACGCGCCCGGCACGCGAATGAGCGCCACGGCCAGCACGTTGTGCGCAAAGCCGATGTAGCTCTTGCCATACGCAGCGAAAAAGCCGCTAAAGCAAATGTGGATGCCGGCAAAAATCGCGTCGAAAATGTAGCTGCGCATATAGCCGGTACCGGCCGCGACGACCGCGGAGTCCTTGGCAAAAAAGCCGATAAACGCCGGTGCCACCAGCCACATCAGCACCGTGATCAGGCAGCCATACACCACCGAGATCGTCATGGCGTCTTTGAGCACCTGACGTGCGCGATTGCCCTTGCCCGCGCCGGCGTTTTGTGCCGTGAGTGCGCTGACGGTGGCACCCATGGAACTCGGCACAATGAACAAAAAGCTGATCATCTTTTCGACCTGTCTCTTATACACATCTGACGCTGCCGACGATCTTACGCGT
>URHU01000036.1:0-17124 GCA_900547715.1 uncultured Collinsella sp.
TACACGCGTAAGATCGTCGGCAGCGTCAGATGTGTATAAGAGACAGGTCTACGATAAAGCTGTGACCGACGCGCTCCAGCATGGGGATGTCGTTGTACGTATCGCCCACGGCGGCGGCGTCGGCAATATCGATGCCCAGGTGTTCGCACAGGTGCGCGACGCCGGCGCCCTTGTCGACGCCCAGGTTCATAAAGTCGATCCACTCGCGCCCGGCGTTGGTGACGTAGAGCTTGTCCGAGAACTCGGGACTATAGGTCTCGCGGAAAGCGGGCTCGGCGTCGTAGCCGGGGAAGAAGACCGAAATCTTGTTGGACTCGAAATCAATGTCATCAAAGCTGTCGACGTAGTTGATTGTGTTGTAGTAGACGCTGATCTCGTCGTGGTATTGATGGTCGCGGGCAAGCACGTAGAACTCGTCGAAGCAGCAAAGGACGGGGACAGCGCGCGGATCCTCCGAGGCACGGCTCAAGACCTGCTGATACAGCTCCACGTCAATAGTGCTCTTATAGATATAGCTGCCGCGATAGATCACGCACGCTCCGTTGTCGGGACAAAAGGCGAGGCGGTTCTTGACGACCTCGAACATCTCCTCGAGCTTGGGGGCGGGACGTCCGCTGGCGGGGCAGAATACGATGCCGGCGTCGGCGAGCTTGTCCAGGCGCTCATCAAGGCCTTGCGGCAGCACGCGCTCGTCGGTCAGCAGCGTCTTGTCCATGTCGACGGCGATGAGCTTAATGTTTCCGATATTGGCGTCCGATTCGTAAGTTTGCATAAAAGCGAGCCTTTCGTTTCGAGATTGTTTCAGACGTTATAACCATCAACTCGTAGTCGGCCGTATTTTCGCAGGAACGGAGCGTATTTGCACCACGCTTCACAAACTAATGAAAAAACTTTTCAGAAATTTGAATTTGTCGCTTGTGCTGCGGGCACTTTAGCGTAATATAGCGAACATCGAAAACGGAGACGGAAAAACAACCGCTTACCGAGGAAAAGGTACCGTTTACGATATTAGAATTGCGCCCGGCGATACGTGAAAGGAGAGGCAGATGCAGTTCGTAAAGATCATCACCACTGCAGACAATGCCATCCGACGCCAGCGCGCAATTTCCCGACGACGATAACAATCGTCTCTGTCCGCATGGGGCGAATTGCCTCAACAGAGTCATTTTGAGGTCGTTGGGTTTTAGCACGACATTGCTGCATGTTTCTAGGGCATGTATGTGCTGATTTTTGCTATTTAACCTGATATTGCACGGTATATGACCTTGAAATGACTTGCAACTGACCGATGTTCTAACTAGCTACCAAGGGCGAAAGGAAACAGCCATGAGCAAGGAAAAAGTCGTTCTCGCATATTCCGGTGGTCTTGATACATCCGTATGTGTCAAGTGGCTCCAGGACGAGAAGAATCTCGATGTCGTTTGTGTCTGCGGCAACGTGGGCCAGGAAGAGACCGGACTGGATGCCAAGAAGCAGAAGGCGCTCGACCTGGGCGTTCTCGATTGCCAGGTGCTCGACCTGCGCGACGAGTTCTCCGATGAGTTCCTGACCAAGGCCATCGCCGCAAACTCCATGTACGAGAACAAGTACCCGCTGCTCTCCGCCCTGTCTCGCCCGCTGCTCGCCAAGAAGCTTGTCGAGGTCGCTCACGAGTTTGGCGCGACCTACGTCGCACACGGCTGCACCGGCAAGGGCAACGACCAGGTTCGTTTTGAGGCTGCCGTCAAGGCCCTCGACCCTGAGCTTAAGGTCATCGCCCCGGTTCGCGAGTGGGATCTGAAGTGCCGTCCCGACGAGGTTGCCTATGCCCACGCCCACAACGTGCCGGTTCCCGAGGGAGCCAACGACAACCCCTATTCCATCGACGACAACCTGTGGGGTCGTGCCATTGAGTGCGGCCACCTGGAGGATCCCTGGAACGAGCCGCTCGACGACGCCTGGGTTATGACCAAGAATCCTGAGGACACGCCCGACACCCCGACGTATACCGAGATTGAGTTTGAGGCCGGCAAGCCCGTCGCCGTCGACGGCAAGAAGATGAAGCTCTCCGAGATCGTCATCGCCCTCAACAAGATCTCCGGCGACAACGGCTTTGGCCGCCTCGACCTGGTCGAGGATCGTCTGGTGGGCCTCAAGAGCCGCGAGTGCTACGAGGTTCCCGGCGCCCTGACGCTCATCACCGCCCACAAGGCGCTCGAGGACATCTGCGTTGAGGGCGACCTGCTCAAGACTAAGATTAAGCTCGAGCAGGATTGGGCCACCGCCGTGTATAACGGCCAGTGGTACAGCCCGCTCAAGAACGCGCTCGACGCCTTTATGGCCGATACCCAGAAGTTCGTGACCGGCACCGTCCGTCTGAAGTTCTTTAAGGGCAACTGCCATGTCGTCGGCCGCAAGAGCCCCTTCAGCCTCTACGACTACGGTCTGGCTACCTACGACCGCGACACCACGTTTGACGAGAAGGCCAGCGCCGGCTTTATCGAGATCGATACGCTGTCGCTCAAGACGTGGGCAAAGGTCCAGGGCCCCAGCTCTGCGGCCGCCCAGGCCTAGCGCCTCCTTCCCTTGGTATCCGCGCGGCCCATCCGCGTGATACATAACGGGCGCACGGGGTCCCTACCTTTCGTTATGCTTGCTGACACTTCTTAACATCGGTGGCCCCTACGTTCCGCCCGCATATATGATGCCGCGTCTGCGGCTGAGTCCGAGCCCCGCCGGGGTTGTCCGGCGGGGCTCCTTCTATCAATTTGGCGGCTCTGTGCCTATATATATGAGGAGTATCCATTATGTTCAATGCTATCGCGCATGCTTTGCTTGCCCTCGCGCCCGAGTTCGATGCTGTAAGGGTCGAGGACGTTCCTATGAGCCTGAAGGCCTGGATCGATGGTTCGCAGGGCAACATCCGGAGGGAGACGTTGGGCGCCAAGTGCATGGTGCGTCACTTCTTTGCAAATTAGCCACATGGCCCCGCGCGCGGCAGGGAGTGTGTAAAACTAGCGGTTGATAAATCGCTTTAGCGACAGGGCACATTGCTTTGGACGCTTGTTTTGGTATTTGGAGAAAGGAGACGGTTCCATGGCTCTTTGGGGCGGTCGTTTTGAGGCGGGCGTGGCCGAGGTCACGCAGGAGTTTGGCGCGTCGCTGCCGGTCGACAAACATCTCTATAAGCAGGATATCGCCGGCTCTAAGGCGCATGCCAAGATGTTGGCCGCCCAGGGCATCATCAGTGCCGAGGACGAGCAGGCGATTGCCAAGGGCCTGACCGGAATCGAACAGGATATCGATGCCGGCAACTTTACCTTCGATATCAACGATGAGGACATTCATATGTCCATCGAGAGCGAGCTGACGCGTCGCATCGGCGAGGCTGGCAAGCGCTTGCATACTGGGCGTTCGCGCAACGACCAGGTGGCGACCGATACGCGCCTGGGCGTCAAGGCGCTGGCCAAGGAGCTCATGGAGGCCAATCTTGAGCTGCGCCATGTGCTGGTGGATGCGGCCAAGAAGTACGACAAGGTGATTCTGCCGGGCTACACGCATATGCAGCACGCTCAGCCCGTGCTGCTATCGCATCATCTGCTGGCGTATTCCTGGATGTTCGCGCGCGACTTTACACGCCTGAAGGCCGCCTTTGATGCCGCCGACAACTGCCCGCTGGGTGCTGCCGCGCTTGCCGGTACGAGCTATCCGCTCGATCGTCAGATGACGGCTGCCGAACTTGGCTTTGCGGGCGTGATCCCCAATTCGCTCGATGCTGTTTCCGACCGTGATTTCCTGCTCGATTTGCATTACGCCGGTTCCGTCATGGCCATGCACCTGTCGCGTCTTTCCGAGGAGATCGTGCTGTGGTCGAGCTCCGAATTTGGCTTTATCACGCTTTCCGACTCGTACTCCACCGGCTCGTCTATCATGCCGCAGAAGAAGAACCCCGACTTTGCCGAGCTTATCCGCGGCAAGAGCGGTCGCGTGTACGGCAACCTGGTGCAGCTGCTGGTAACCATGAAGGGCTTGCCGCTTGCTTATAACAAGGACTTGCAGGAGGACAAGGAGGGCGCGCTCGATACCGCCCATACGCTCATGCAGTGCCTGTCCGTTATGGCCGGAATGATTTCGACTTGGACCGTCAACGAGGATGCCATGGCGCGCGAGTGCGGCGTGGGGCACCTTGCCGCTACCGATGTTGCCGATTACCTGGCCAAGCGTGGCCTGCCGTTCCGCGAGGCACATGCCGTGGTGGGGCATCTGGTTCTGATGTGTGAGAAGCGCGGCTGCAATCTTGAGGACCTGCCGTTTGAGGTGTTTCAGGGGGCAAGCCCGCTCTTTGAACGCGATATTACCGAGGCGCTCGACATCCCGTCGATTGTCGCCGCGCGTACGACCGAGGGCGGTACCGCTCCTGCCGCCGTTGCCGTGCAGCTTGAGCGTGCCGAGGCGCAGCTCGTGGCCGACGAGGGCGTGTTTGGATCGCTGACCAAGGTCGTCGAGATGGGCCACGGGATAAAGTAAGGGTTTGGCCGAAGCCGTTTTTGCCATTTATTGAGTAATCGTTTTTTGCTTTACGGGCGTCTGCTGATGTGGGCGTCCGTATTTTGTTGCTATGGGGGAGGGGCTTGTCGAGAACTTCTGTAGGACCTTTGGGCAGGTTGTGAAGGGGGTACGTTCGCGGGCGGCAACCGACCGCCTGCTCTGTTCGCTGCGGTTGATGGGCGGTCGGATGGTACTCTAATCGGGCTTCGAAACAGAAGTGACACATATGGAACGCTTCAATAAATTGCAACGTTTCAATAAACAGCTTTTTGTTTAACTGCAGCTAAAACTCTGTTACGATGCAGTCCAGGCGGGTGCCGGAATGGGACTTGGGCACGCGCGAACCTACTTGAAAGGCTACCTTATGGCTATCGAGAAGACCTTCATCATGATTAAGCCCGACGCCGTGCGCGACCGCAAGATCGGCGAGATTGTTGCTCGCATCGAGCGCAGCGGCCTTGTCATCGAGCGCATGGAGATGACCACGCTCGAGCGCGCTACCGTCGAGGAGCACTACGCCCATCTGGCCGACAAGCCCTTCTTTGGCGGTCTCTGTGACTTTATGACGAGCGGTCCGGTCGTCAAGATGGTCGTTTCCGGTCTCTCCGCTGTTGCTAAGATGCGCACCCTCATGGGCGCTACTAATCCGCTTGACGCTGCTCCCGGCACAATTCGCGGCGATTTCGCTGTCGATGTCAACGCCAACGTGATCCACGGCTCCGACTGCTTGGAGAACGCCGAGATTGAGATCAAGCGCTTCTTTGGCTAAACCAGCTTTGACTCCTTAAAGCTGTTAGCGTGTGGCTTGGGCGCCGCGGAACTCCATCCGCGGCGCTCTTTTATACCAAAACCTATGAAGGGGCCCGCTCGGATATGAGTTCCGAGCGGGCCCCTGCTGTTAGCTTGTGGCACTGAGTAGTTTAGGCCTCGTCGACGACCTTGAGGCCGCGCGTGTGGTCGATCTCGTTGAGAAGGTTAACGCGGCGCTCGTGACGACCGCCCTCAAACTCGGCGTCGAGCCACTCGTCGACAATCATCTTGGCGAGCTCGGAGCCCACGACGCGGGCGCCAAAGGCGAGCACGTTGGTATTGTTGTGCATGCGGGAGAGCTTGGCGCTGAAGGGCTCGGAGCACACAACGGCGCGTACGCCCTCGACCTTGTTGGCAGCCAGGCTAATCCCGACACCGGTGCCACAGATGAGGATGCCCAGGTCGACGTCGCCGTTGGCAACGGCCTTACCCACCTTGTAGCCGGCGATGGGGTAGTCAAAGCTCTCGGAGGTGTCGGTGCCAAAGTTCACGACCTCGCAGCCGCGCTCCTTCAGGTGCTCGGAAATGATATTCTTGAGCTCGACGGCGGCGTGGTCGTTACCGATACCGATCTTCATGGATGGTTCCTCTCTGGTCTGTGCGGCGCAAATGCTAAAGGTGTTTACCGCGTTCGACTGCATGATAGCGCGACTTTTGCGTAAACGCTCGGGCGTTTTTTGGTCAAACGCTTTAGCAGGCAACAAGACTGGCTTCTCGTGAATGAATGTTGTCAGTTTGCGCTTGAGCGCCGTCTGCCGGAACCATGGTTGCGGTTTTTGATGCATTGTTATCAAATAAAGGAGCTAACTTTTTTGAGAGCCCAGCCCGTTATGCAAGCAGGAGATACCTATGCCCACCGATTCCATCCGTGATGCCGCGTTTTGTGATGTTTTGAACCGCGAACTTGTCTGCGCGCTCGGCTGCACCGAGCCCATTGCCGTTGCCTATGCAGCGGCGCTGGCGAGTCAGACGCTCGGTTGCGAACCCGATCATATGGATGTTGCCTGCTCGGGCAACATCATCAAGAACGTTAAGAGCGTGACCGTGCCCAACTCGGGCGGCATGCATGGTATTGAGGCGGCGGCCGTGCTGGGTGCCGTGGGCGGCGACGCCAAGAGCGCGCTCGAGGTGCTCGAGAGCGTTGACGATAAAGACCGTGCGCGCGTGGCCGAGCTCCTCGCTGACGCCGGCTACTGCGATGTGTCGCTTGTCGAGGGTGTGCCCAACCTCTACATCAAGGTGACTGCCACGGCCGGGGGCCATACCGCGGTCGTCGAGATTACCGACCACCACACTAATGTTACGTGCCATACGCTCGACGGTATTCCGGTATGCGGCAAGTCGGCGGGGGAGTGTGCCGCCTGCGCCGAGCGCGTCGTGGCCGAGCGTGCGGCAGATAGCGCTGACACACCCATGTCGATTGAGTCCATCATCGACTTTATCGAGGACGGTGACATTGAGGACGCCCGCGCTGCCGTTGAGCGTCAGATCGAACTGAACGGTGCGATTAGCGCCGAGGGCCTGGCGCACGCTTGGGGTGCCGAGGTGGGCCGCACATTGCTGGGCGCACGTGCCGATGACGTCGCCTGCCGTGCCCGTGCCCGTGCAGCCGCCGGGTCCGATGCCCGCATGAACGGCTGCGCGCTGCCGGTCGCCATTGTGTGCGGCTCGGGCAATCAGGGCATTACTTGCGCGCTGCCTGTTATGGAGTATGCCGAGTACCTGCGCTGCGACCACGAGCGTCTGGTGCGCGCCGTGATGCTGTCCGATCTGATTGCCGTGCATATCAAGAGCTATATTGGTGCGCTTTCGGCGTTTTGCGGTGCCATTTGCGCGGCGTGCGGCGCCGGTGCTGCCATTACCTGGCTGTGCGGCGGCACGCACGAGCAGATCGGTGCGACGGTCTCGAACACGCTCGGTAACGTTGGCGGCATTGTATGCGATGGCGCCAAGGCAAGCTGTGCCGCCAAGATTTCCGCTGCCGTTGATGCAGCGATTCTGGGCCACGATATGGCCATGCAGGGCCGCGGCTTCCGTGCCGGTGAGGGCCTAATCCAGGATACCGTCGAGCAGACAATCGCCAGCATGGGCTATGTGGGCCGCGTGGGCATGAAAGATACCGACGTCGAGATCCTCAACATCATGATTGGCAAAACTCAAGTCTGTTAAGACAGTTCGTCGGCTATTTGGTGCTCGTAGAAGGCTTCGATTACGGCGTTGAAGTCGCGGGCGAAGTCTTCCATGGTTCCGCGCCAGGTGGCTCGGCTGGGCTTGCCTTGGCCCACATAGGCAGTCTGAATGCCGCAGGCGGGGCTGGGGAAGTCGCGTTTGGGATCGTTGCCCACCATAAGGACCTCGTGCGGCTCGAGCCCCATCACCTGAAGCTGCTCTAGATAGTAGGTGGCATCGGGCTTGCAGCGGGTGGTGTTTCCCATGTGCGTGACGAGCTCAAAGGGGGCGTCGGCCAGGTCGCCCCAACCCATGCGGCACTCGATGGCCCCCTGCGGAAAGCTGGGGTTGGTAAAGAGCGCGCAACGTAGCCCTGCATCCTGTACGGCCTGAAGCGCGGCATGTGCGCCGGGCATGGCGTGGGCGTTGATGACATCGTCGTTCTTGTACGGAAGAACTTCGCGGTCGTAGTAGGTAAATGCCTCGTAGATGAGTGGGTCCGAGAGGCAAATGCCGCACCGGCGCTCAACCTCTTCTTGGTAGAACTCAAGATTGGTGCGATTATCCGTGCCGCTTCGGCGATTGGCGTTGAGGTCGACCAAGATAGTGCCGAGGCGTGCCATCGTGCCACCGTGGCTGCGGCGACCGATATCCGCGAGCATCGACGAGACATCCTTAAAATAGCGAAGGATGAACGCGTTGAGGTTGATGCTGAGAAGCGTTTCGTCCATATCGAAAACGACTGCTTTGAGCACGCGGGCACCTTTCTCGTAAATTTGATCTAGAGTCGTTGGCTCCGGATACTTTACCCCAAAGCCAAATGCCTGGTTGGTTATCGTCAAGTTGCGGAGACGTGTGTTCATAAGATTACGAAAAAGTCTCCACACGAGTAAAAAATCGCAGTTCACGCTTGAAATCGAACTCATTTCCCCGTAACCTATACGAACGTGATTGCATAAGCGTCACATTAGTATCTGTCGGCTCCCGAGTGTTCCTAAACGTTGTGTGCTTGTCGCACCCTTCTGTAGGTCCTAGCAATCGGGGCCCCGTAGTTCGAAAGGGGTCCACCTTTGAGTGAGATTCAGAACTCGTCCATTTTCTCTCTTGACGATGTCAATGAGGAGGAGATGAACAACCTCATCGACGGTACGATTACCGACTTTGATGAGGGCGATCTCGTTAACGGCACTGTCGTTAAGATCGAGCATGACGAGGTGCTCGTTGACATCGGATTCAAGTCCGAGGGCGTTATCCCGGTCCGCGAGCTGTCCATCCGCAAGGACGCTAACCCTGCAGACATCGTTGCACTCGGTGATCCCATCGAGGCTCTGGTTCTCCAGAAGGAGGACAAGGACGGTCGTCTGGTCCTGTCCAAGAAGCGTGCCGAGTACGAGCGTGCTTGGAACCGCATCGAGGAGAAGTTCAACTCCGGCGAGAACGTCGAGGGCGAGGTTATCGAGGTTGTCAAGGGCGGCCTGATCCTCGACATCGGCCTGCGTGGCTTCCTGCCCGCTTCCCTCGTCGACCTCCGTCGCGTCAAGGACCTCACCTCTTACATGGGCACCCGCATCGAGGCCCGCGTCATCGAGATGGACCGCAACCGCAACAACGTCGTCCTCTCCCGTCGCGTCGTGCTCGAGGAGTCCCGTAAGGCCGAGCGCTCCGAGATCCTGTCCAAGCTCAAGTCTGGCATGCGTCTCCAGGGCACCGTTTCCTCCATCGTCGACTTCGGCGCCTTCGTCGACCTCGGCGGTATCGATGGCCTCATCCACATCTCCGAGCTCTCCTGGAACCACGTCAACCATCCTTCCGAGGTTGTCAAGGTCGGCCAGGAGGTCGAGGTCGAGGTTCTCGACGTCGATCTCAACCGCGAGCGCATCTCCCTGGGTCTCAAGCAGACCACCGAGGATCCGTGGCGCGCACTGGTCAAGAAGTACCCCGTCGGCGCTATCGTCGAGGGCACTGTGACCAAGCTTGTCCCGTTCGGCGCTTTCGTCGATCTGGGCGAGGGCATCGAGGGCCTGGTGCACATCTCCGAGATGGCCAACAAGCACGTCGATCAGCCTTCTCAGGTCACCCACGTGGGCGACAAGGTTCAGGTCAAGGTCATGGAGATCGACCTCGACCGTCGTCGTATCTCCCTGTCCATGAAGTCTGCTGCTGAGACTCTGGGCGTCGAGATCGAGGTTACCCCGCTTCCTTCCGAGAAGAAGGACGAGGAGACCGACGCCGAGTAAATCGGTTTGACGATCACTTGTTTTAAGGGACTCGTCCGCAATGGATGGGTCCCTTTTTCATTTGTTGCTGAGGTACGCGACGCTGCCCGTGCGCAATGCTGCCCTGGCTGTTCGCAGACTATTGGGTTGTCGGTGCATGAAAAATGCCGACATCCCGCCTCGGGGAGGAGGCGGGAACACACCGAGTAGACGGAGGGGTGCGGAGCGCGGTCGCGTCTCGACTGACGACGTTGCCCATCGACAACCCTATTGTACTGCATGGCGTGGTTCTTGGTTTATCGTGTCGAACGCTTGTGTTGTGCCATTGCCTGCGGCAACGGTGTGCTACACTCTTGCACTGCTGAGTGGGCCAGACGGTTGCGCGATGTGCTGCTTGCAGCACGCGTGAGGAAAGTCCGGGCTCCAGAGGGCGGGATGCCGGCTAACGGCCGGGCGGAGTGATCCGACGGAAAGCGCCGCAGAAAAGAAGACTCCCACCTGCGCCGCAAGGCGTAAAGGGAAAAGCTGAAACGGTGGTGTAAGAGACCACCAGCGTCGTGGCAACACGGCGGCTTGGCAAGCCCCATCCGGAGCAAGCGCGAATAGGAACGCTATGGGCCGGCCCGGTCCGCGTTCGGGTAGCGTGCGTGGAGCTGCACGGTAACGTGCAGACAAGATAAATGACCGTTCACGACAGAACCCGGCTTATAGGCCCACTCAGCTTTCTTGTCGACGCTGCGACGGCGTCAGCTGGCCGATTTGGCGCTCATTCGTCGGTCGCCGCCATAAGGCGTGCTCCCTCCTCTTTCGGGCCAAATCGACTCAGCTGACGCCGTCTCGCTGTTTTTGCCTGGTCATCGGCAGCCTCATTTCTGTTGCAATCTCGTCTTTCAAGGCACCTTGCTCGCGCTGACGGGTTCTCGCTGTTGGCGACGGCATCATTGGCGTTTCCGTTCTTGTTGGCGAGGGCAACGGTGCTGTCTCTGCCGTATTATTGAGGCTGTTTGTTGCCGCGCTTTACTTTATTGAGGGGCTTTGTTGGACAGCTATTTTACTCTGCAATCGAATATTGAGGCTTCGGGCGAGTTTGTGGACCGCAAGAGCCGGTTTATTGCCCAGCTGGTCCATATTGAGTCCGAGGATGAGGCGAATTCCTTTATCGAGATGGTCCGCAAGCGTCATTACGACGCTCGACACAATGTTCCCGCGTGGATTTTAGTCGATGGACGCGAGCGCCAGAGCGATGATGGTGAGCCGAGCCGCACGAGCGGTATGCCGACGCTCGAGGTGTTGCGCGGCGCGGAACTCAAAAATGTTTGCTGCGTAGTGACGCGCTATTTTGGTGGCACGCTGCTGGGGCCTGGTGGCTTGGTGCGCGCCTATACCGCGGCGACGCAGGCAGCGGTGGCCGCGGCTCAGGAGGCCGGGCAGATCGTCGAGATGACGAGTGTTGTGCCCGTTGACGTGTATGTGGCCTATCCACAATATGAGCAGGTGCTTCGTTTGGCGCAGGATTCGGGCGCCAAGGTTTCGGATACCGATTACGCGGATGCCGTGACACTTCACTTGGTGTTTAAGGCGGGGGAGCAGGGGCCATTTTGCGCCAAGATGCGCGAGCTTATGGCGGGGCGCGAGGAAATCGAGGTCGGCGCTCCCGAATTTGCCGAGTTCTAACGGCGACGGCCGGCGTGCTTTTGGATGGATCCCAAGCGCGCCGGCCGTCGTTTTTCTGTTGCTGCCGTTTACTCGGCGAGCTGCTTTAGCACATCGCAGGCGATCTCGACGGCATCGTCGATGCAACCGGGGCAGCTGCGGAGCGGACCCTTATCCGATCCGATGCCCTTGAGCGTGCCGCAGACGGTCGTCGTGTTCTTCTCGCCAAAACGCTTGGCGATTTCGCGCGACAGCTTGTAGGTCTGGCCCTTGGTCTTGGGGTTTTCCATGCCGTCGCTCATCACAAAGCCCATGATGGCCACGGCGCCCGAGATGGCGCCGCAAGTTTCGGTCATGCCGCCCATGCCGGCGCCAAAGCCCTCGGTGAGGGTAAAGGCGGTCTGGGGGTCGAGCCCGACGGCAGGTGCGAGCGTGCAGGCGACGGCCTGGGCGCAGTTAAAGCCGCGGGCGTGGTATTCGGCAGCCTGAGCCTGGCAGGCGGCGGTGTCGAGCTGGGTGGTATCGATCTGCTTCATCGTTGTCTCCTTGGTCACGGTGTACCCGCCTATGGTACCCGTGACGGGGCATGTAATCATCGAGAGCTTCATGTATGCCTCATTTTTATCTATCGAGCAAATGCCCAAGGCTTGAGATAAATACCCCTAATCAATTTGTCCCATAACCTACCTTGGGGATGGGTTGAGAGGGGTGCAGGGTAGCGGTATCGTGAACCGAATAAAACGTAACCCAGGCAAGGGAGCTAGATATGAGCGAGCAGACTATCGGTACTACATGTGTTCAGGGCGGCTATCACCCGGGAGATGCGGAGCCGCGCCAGGTGCCCATCTACCAGTCCACCACGTGGAAGTACGACACGTCGGAGCACATGGGCAAGCTGTTTGACCTGGAGGAGTCTGGCTACTTCTACAGCCGTCTGCAGAACCCCACGTGCGATTTGGTTGCCGCCAAGATCTGCGAGATGGAGGGCGGCACCGCAGCGATGCTCACGAGTTCGGGCATGGCTGCGAACTTTCTCGCGATCTTTAACGTTGCCGGTGCCGGCGATCACGTGGTCGCAAGCTCTGCCATTTACGGCGGTACGTATAACCTGCTCGCCCACACCATGGGCCGCATGGGCGTGACCTGCACGTTCGTCGCCCCCGACTGCACCGATGAGGAGCTGGAGGCTGCCTTTCAGCCCAACACAAAGCTCGTCTTTGGCGAGACGATCGCCAATCCCGCCCTTGCCGTGCTCGATATTGAGCGCTTTGCCAAGGCCGCACATGACCACGGCGTGCCGCTGATGGTCGACAACACCTTCCCGACGCCCGTGATGTGCCGTCCCTTTGAGTGGGGCGCCGATATCGTTACGCACTCCACCACCAAGTACATGGATGGACATGCTGCCTACCTGGGCGGCGTGATCGTCGACCATGGCCAGTTTGACTGGATGGCCCATGCGGACAAGTTCCCGGGTCTCACCACGCCCGACGAGAGCTATCACGGCGTGACCTATGCCGAGAAGTTCGGTCGCGAGGGTGCCTTCATTACCAAGGCCACCGCGCAGCTCATGCGCGACCTTGGCCCCATGCAGAACCCGCAGGCGGCGTTCTTCCTGAACAGCTCGCTCGAGAGCCTCCATGTGCGCATGCCGCGTCATTGTGAGAACGGCCTGGCCGTTGCCAAGTTCCTGCAGAGCCATCCCAAGGTGCGCTTCGTGAGCTATCCGGGCCTAGAGGGCGACAAGTACTATGACCTGGCTCAGAAGTACATGCCCAACGGTACCTGCGGCGTGGTGAGCTTTGGCTTTAACGGTGGTCGCGCGGCGGCCGAGACCTTTATGAAGAGCCTCAAGCTCGCCCAGATCGCCACACACGTGGCCGATGCCCGCACTTGCTGCCTGCATCCCGCTAATGCCACGCATCGCCAGATGAACGATGAGGAGCTCATCGCCTGTGGCATCTCCGCCGACATGGTGCGCCTGTCGTGCGGCCTCGAGGACACGGCCGATCTGATTGCCGACCTTGAGCAGGCGCTCGAGCAGTGCTAGGCTAGCGTTCGTGCAAGGCGCCGATGCTGGCAGAAAGCTTCGGTGACCTTTCGTTCCGATTCCGTAGGCGGGACCCCAATTGCGGCTGTTTGCATGCGATTGGGGCCCCGTTTTTTTGCGTTGGGCCACTCGAAAGGATGGATATGGAGAAAACTGCAGAGCAGCTGCGCCGCGAGCACATTGCCCTAGAGGGCGACACCCATGGCAAGAACAAGTGGGCGATTCTGTTTACCGTGCTCATCATGACGTTTATGGTGTGTCTGGATTCGACCGTCGTGACCGTGGCGCTGCCCGTGATGCAAAAGGAGCTGGGCGTGGGCCTCGATCGCATTCAGCTGGTAAGCTCGGTGTATCTGCTTGCGACATGCGTGGCTATGTTGCCGTTTGGCCGTCTGGGCGACGTGCGCGGCAAGGTGAATGTGTTCCAGCTGGGCGTCATCGTCTTTTCGGTCGGTTCGCTGCTGTGCGGCCTTTCGTCCTCGCTCGAGGTTCTTATCCTGGCACGCATTGTTCAGGGTGTCGGTTGCGCGGCGGCCATGGCCAACAACATGGGTATCATCACCGAGTCGTTTCCGGCGCGCGAACGAGGCCGTGCCATGGGTATTCTCGCGACCTTCGTGGCCCTTGGCATGATGTGTGGCCCCGTGCTCGGTGGCATGCTGGTGGCAAGCTTTCCCTGGGAGAGCATCTTCCTCATCAACCTGCCCATTGGCGTCATCTCGTTTATCGTGGGGCTTTACACGTTGCCGCATGTTAAGCCGGAGGCCGGCGACCGTCCCATGTCCCTTGCCGAGGCCGCTCGTCGCTGCTTTGCAAATTCGGCCTTTACCATCAACCTTGCCTGCATGCTCATCGTGTTCGTTGGTATTGGCGCATCCGAGTTTATCCTGCCGTTCTATTTTCAGGACGCGCATGGGTTTGGTTCCGACATTTCCGGATTGCTCTTTTTGGCGCTGCCGATGGTGAATGCCTTTATCGGACCGCTTTCGGGAACGGTTTCGGACCGTGTTGGCTGCGAGGGCCCCACGGCGGTCGGCCTGGGCGTGTACGTGTGCGGTCTCTTTGCGGTAAGCACGCTCGACGAGCACTCTTCTATCCCTGTGATCGTGTGCTGCGTTGCGTTTATGTCGTGTGGCACGTCGATTTTCCAGAGCCCCAACAACTCGCTGTATATGGGCTCAGCTCCGCGCGAAGCGCTCGGCTTTGCGGGCAGCCTGGGTAGCCTGGCGCGCTATGCGGGTATGGCACTCGGCATTACGGTGGCGTCGAATATCCTGTATGGGCAGATGAGCGTGGCGATGGGCGAGGCCGTGACTAGTTTTGTTGCAGGCCGTCCGGATGTATTCCTATTCGGCTTTCGCTCGGTGTTCTACGTGCTCATGGCTGTGGCCGCTTTGGGCTTTGCGCTCGCCATGGTGCGTTTGGTGAGGATGCGCGCCCGCCATTAGTGCGTTGGGAGGCTGTCTGCCACGATTCGTGCCGTCCCAAAAAGACTGGTTTGTGGTGCGATGTGGCTTGTGGGGCGGGCGGGGGTCGGTCCGTGGTAGACTATCGAACAACGTTTATTAATCGCGCGGTATCGTTGCCGCGAGAAGGGGTTGCGCCATGCAGGAGCTTGAGGATCGTATTCGCCATGACGGCATCGTAAAGGCCGGTAACGTCCTTAAGGTTGATGCCTTCCTCAACCACCAGTGCGACGTTGAGCTGTTCGACCACATGGGCGCCGAATGGGCCCGTCTGTTCGAGGGTGTCGAGATCAACAAGATCCTGACGATTGAGGCTTCGGGTATTGGTATGGCCTGCATCGCAGCTCAGCATTTTGGCGGCGTGCCGGTGGTCTTTGCAAAGAAGGCCCAGTCCATCAACCTTGACGGCGAGCAGTATGCCACGACCATCTATTCCTTTACCAAGCAGAAGGAGTACCCGGTCATTGTCGGCAAGCGCTTTCTGTCCGAGGGCGATAAGGTCCTGATTATCGACGACTTCCTGGCCAACGGCTGCGCGCTTGAGGGCCTTATTAAGATCTGCGAGGCTGCGGGCGCCGAAGTTGCCGGCATTGGCATCGCCGTTGAGAAGGGCTTCCAGGGCGGCGGTGATAAGCTCCGTAAGCGCGGCTTCCGCGTTGAGAGCTTGGCCCGTATCGCCGATATGGACTGCGAGAACGGCGAGATCACCTTCGCCTAAGCGCGCAACACAAGCGATTGGTATGCGATGTGACAAAGGGACTGTCCCTTTGTCACATTTTTTGTATGAGGGGAGGTGCTGATATGGATGAGAACAAGATGGGATGGCGCGAGTATGCGCGCTATGCCGAGATGTCGGTCGAGGAGTTGGCGCGCGATTGCGAGGTGCAGGTGTTTCGCGCGACGGGTCCGGGCGGACAGGGCGTGAACACGACGGACTCGGCGGTACGCATGAAACATATCTCTTCGGGGATTGTCGTGACGGCGCGTGAGAGCCGCAGCCAGTTTCAGAATCGCGCGAGCTGTCTGCGTAAGCTGCGCGCTGAGCTTGAGCGTCGCGGGCGTCCACCGCGCCGACGCGTAAAGACCAAGGTGCCTCAGCGCTCTCGCCAGCGCAGGCTCAATGACAAGCACTTCAACGCGATTAAAAAAGCCAACCGACGCAAGCCGGGCAGCGACGAATAGCCTCCTCGTAAGTTGCGGTGAAATAGGGACTGTTTATGCAGCTAAAGCCGTAAGACAGTCCCTATTTCACCGCAACTTAGGTGGGGTTAGCGGGTGGGGTGCCAGACCTCGAGGGCGCCGGCGAGGATGTCGACCTCGATGCGTGAGGCGACAACGGGCTCGCCGTCGGCCTGGATGGGGTAGTCGGGCTCCTCGAACGTGAGCTCGGCATGACAGCAGCGACGCATGCGTACCGGCGGAAGCTTGGTGTGGTGGCCGTCCTTGGCCGAAAGAAACATAGGCAGGGCAACCGCGCGAGGGACGGGGCCGCAGGCGTAGCAGACGTCGAGTACGCCGTCGCAGGGGTCGGCATCGGGGCAGATGCGATAGCCCGAGCCATAGGTAGGACCCAGCTGAATCGCCATGATGATCGCCCTCACGCGCTCGGCGGGCGTCCCGTCAAAGCTGACTGTCATGGGGTAGTTGCGATAGCGTAGGCCAAACTGCTCAAGTCCCGAGAGGGTATAGAGCGGCGCGCCCGTAAAGCCGGTCTTTTTGCGCAGCTCGGTGGTGCCAAGGCCGATGGCGGCATCGATGCCGACCGAAAGCGTCTGGTCGTAGTACTCAACGGTTGCCTCGCCGCTGCCGCTCGCAGGGCTCCACGAGCGAATGCGCCCGATGTCCTGACGCTGCAGCTCGCAGGTGAGCAGCGCGCCAAAATCCTTACCGGAGAAATCGTCGATGCCGAGCGTTTGGGCAAAATCGTTGCCGGAGCCCACGGGCAGGACGGCAAGAGCGGGGCGGGCGTCCTCCTCTTGCGTCATAAGCCCGTTGACGACCTCGTGAATCACGCCGTCGCCGCCAAGGGCGATAACGGTGCGATAGCCCTGAGCCTGTGCGGCCAGCTCCTTGGCGTGTCCCATGCGCTCGGTCAGCACCAGATCAAACTGGGATGCGCGCGCGGTCATATCCAAAAAGCGTTGCAGGCGCTCGGCAACTTCGCGCGCCGCACCCGACTGGGCGGCTGGGCTGTCTCTTATACACATCTCCGAGCCCACGAGACAGGCAGAAA
>URHU01000037.1:0-16669 GCA_900547715.1 uncultured Collinsella sp.
CTGTAGCGGATGCCCATCTCCGAGATCTTGGCAAAGGCGGGCTGCAGGGCGGTGAGCAGCTCGGACTTAAGCTGGCTGTCGATCTTATCGCGCGTGTAGCTATCGGTCACGTTGCCGCACACGTTGGTGTAAAACAGCAGCGGGTTGGTGATGCGGTACGAATACTCGCCGTTGCAGCGAACGGAGATGTCGACATCCAGGCCAATGTTGTTATCGACCACGCGGAAGGGCACAGGCGAGGCAGTGCCGTACTTGTTGCCGATGATCTCCTTGGTGTTGATGAAGTAGACGCGCTGGTCTTTGCCAGCGTCGCCGCCAAAGGTAAAGCGGCTGCCGATATTGGCGAACGTCTCCTTGATGGAGTCGCCCAGGTTGCCGCTAAAGACACTCGGCTCGCTGCCGGTGTCAAAGACAAACTCGCCAGGCTCCAGCGCGACCTCGATGATCTTGCCGTTTTGCACCACGAGCATGCCCTGGCCGTCGTTGACGGCGATGACCGAGCCGTTGGAGATGACGTTGTCCTCGCCGCGCGTGTTGGAGCTGCGACCGCCGGTGCGCTTGCTGCCCTTGCAGGCCAAGACGTCAGCGGGCATCGATTCGCAATAGATAAATTCCTTCCACTGGTCGGCCATGACGCCGCCGGCAGCACCCAATCCAGCTTTCAAGAGTCCCATGGTGATCTTCCTTTCTCGTCAAAGGCCGGGTGGTATTGGTCAGAATGGCTAATCGTCCTTGTTGTCCTTCATGACAACGGTGGTCTCGGTGTGGCTGAAGGTGTCGTGCTTCTCGGTCAGGTCGAGCTCGCCACAGTAGCAATCGGCGTGGGTGGCCTCGTTGGCCGTCTTGAGCTGGCCCACTAGCAGCACGTCTGCGATGATTACGATGATCAGCGGCGCGACGATGTTGATGAGGACGCCCTCGATATCAAAGGTGAGGTAGTCCGGATTGAAGGCGTTCTCGCCCATAAAGAGAATCTGGGAGAGGACAAACCCGATCACAAAGAACAGCACCGAGGCGATGGCGAGCTTGGGCTTGGAGCAGGGGAGCTCGCCGACCATGCGACCGGTCTGGCCGTTCATGGCAAACAGATAACTCTTGCCGTTCCACGAGGTGGAAAGCATCCACACGGGAAACAGGGCGTAGTCGCTGTCTTCCCAGGTGTAGTCGAGCTGCTTGCTCTCGACCGTGGCATCGTCATATTCGTCGACGACGGTCTCGCGCAGGGCCGAGATCGTGCTCTCCTCCATGCGGCGCTCGGCACGCGCCTTGCAGGTTTCGCAATCCTCGTCGTAGCGGTTGGCGATGTAGCCGGGCATATACGCGACCGAAAACGGGCGCAGCGCGTCGTAGTCAAACGGCTCGATGGCGTCCATGTGGCCGTCGGGCATCTTGGACGATCCGTCGACGGGCACGCGCTCAAACGAGATATTGCCTTTACGGTAGGCGTCGTAGTGGTCGGTGGTCGTGACGGTGCGATCGGATTCCTCAGTCACGGTCTCGTTGGTCGCATCAAAGCACACTTCGCCGTCCACGCGGGCGCCGTAAAGCCAAAACGGCACGTAAACGCCTTGGACTTCGTCGATATGGTTGCCGGTGACAAAGCTCTTGGGCAGCAAGATCTTGCCCTTGTAGTGTTCCTTGAGTGCGGCCGTGACGTCGTCGCGACCGAGCTTAAACGGAATCACCAGATCGGGTGAGAAGTCGCCCGAGAGCTGGCCGGGTGCCACGGCGGAGTTGCCGCAGTACGGGCAGGTGGTGACGGCGACGGTGCCGTCGGACACGAGCTCGGCGTCGCACGACGAGCAGATGTAGCCGGCGTTTTGAGCCAGCTCCTGCACGGCATCGTCGACAGCAGGCTTGGGGGCCGCGGCTGCGGCATCGGCTTTGGCATCTGCCTTGTCCTGGCGCTCGCGATAGAGGGCCTCGACTTCTTCGACTTCAAAACGCGAATCGCAGTAGTCGCAGACGAGCTTTTGCTCGGCACTGGCAAAGTGAAGGGGGCCGCCGCACGCGGGGCACTGATAATTGACACTCTCGAAGGCCATGATCGGTCCTTTCCGTGCCGGAGACTATGCGCCGATGGCGCCGCCGCAGTATTCGCAGCGCCCACTGGCATCGGGAATGGTGGTTGCACCGCAGAAGGGGCAGGTGACCGCGGTCTTGGGGGCCTTGGCGGCCACGACGCTGTCGCGCGTTTCCTGACGCAGCTGCACCAGCGCGTCGCGGACCTCGGTTGCCTGGCGCTTGGCCTCGCGGTATTCGATGGAACCGCGCTGGTCGATGGTGGAGTCGTTCACGCGCAGGTTGATCTCGGTAAAGTACGGCGTGTTGACGTGGATGGTCAGGTTAAAGTCGTAATCCAGGTCGTAGCGCGGCGGGTTATAGCTCTCGCGCTCGCCGTCCTTGGTCTCGCGATAAATCTCGGTGCGATGCTCGTCGATATCCATATCGCAGCCGAGCACCTGCGAGAACTCAATGATGTCGGGATTGGCGTCGCGCCAGCGGCTCTGCGAGGTGATGATCAGCAGGCCCGCGTCTTCGTCGAGCATGATGTTGGTGCGCCCGGCAGAAAGCGTGCGCGTGGGGTTGAACGACGCCAAGCGCTCGGCATTGGCCTCGCGGTAGGCGAGCTGCTCGCGGATATCGTCCGCGGTGCTGGAGCGATAGCCGTGGAAGTAGGGGGAGAGCTTGCCGGCGCACTCTTTGCACAGGTAGCCTTCGTTGATCTTGGTCTTTCCCAAAAGTCCCAGCTCGGTACCGCAAATCGCGCACTCTTTCTTCTCGAACATCTTGTCAAAGAAGCCCATGGCTGCCTCCCATCAACAGGTAGCGTGTGTCACTTTTGATGATGGGGGAGTGCGCGATCTTTCACGATACCCAGACGGCTCAAGGAGTCTCCACAACTGGGACACATGGCCCATTTTTGACCAGTCGTTGGGGACGTTCTTAAACGACTAGTCGCCGGGGACACTCATTGGGGACGTACTTAAATGAGTGGCAGTTGGGGAGACTCCATGCCGAATGTGGCGGCTGCCGAATGTGGGTGCCGTCCTTGCTACGCCACGGTCACGGCGACCTGGGCGTAGCGGCTGCAGGGGCGCTCGGTGCGCGTCTGCACGGTGAGGGTGAGCACAAAGCGGTCGCCGGGCTGCGCGTCGGCGGGCACGATAAAAGTGGTGCTCACCGTGCATTCCTGCCACACCGAAAGATCCTGCACGCCTGCATAGCTCGACGGGTCCATGGCGACATCCCAATGTGCATCAAAGCCCTTGCCGTCGGGGTCGACGATGGTCGCTGCAAGGGCGACGCGCTCGCCTGCTGTGGCACTGCGGTCGGCCGTGGCCTCGACAACACGTGCCGGATGCGAGCAGATGGCCGGATCATGAGCACACCATTGCGCGCGGGCGGCGAAGTCTTCCTGATAGGCGCGCAGGTAAGGATTGAGGTTGCTGCTCGCGGGTGTACCCAAGGCGGCAAAACCAGTGGGTGCGTCCGAGTCGGGGTGACCGTCGAGGAACATGCGGCCGAGCAGTGTGTCGAAGCCGCGGTCATCGATACCGCGCAGGCCAAACGGCAGCAGCGGAATATAGGTCATGCTGTCGCCTTCGCCCATAAAGTCGCAGCGCTCAAACTGCATCGCGGGCACGCCTTCTAGACCCCAATCCAGACGGGCATGCTTGCCAAACTGAAAGCGCTCGGGCTCGTTTTCGTAGACCTTGCCATCGCCATAGAGCATATAGCGCGCCATGAGGGGGCCGTTGCCCTGCGTGAGATTCTGCTCGGGCCAAGGAGCCTGAAACAACGGCAGCGAATCGGGCTGCGCCATCTTGGCGTCGACATAGCCGCCATACATATAGGGCACGCGCCAAAAGATGAGCTCGGGAAAGAGCTCGCGTCCATGGTCGAGCCATGAGTTGTCCTGCCCTATGCCATCGGCAACGCCCATCACGCGCACCTTCTGATAGACCCGCTGCTGCACGGCGGGCCATTCGGGCGTGGCGCGATAACGCTCGGCAATGCTCATAAGGGCGCGAACGATGGTGTTCATGCCACCCCAGCTGAGCAGCCATAACGTACGCGGATCATCATCAAAAATCGCCTGCGCAATTACGCGAGACCCCTCAGTTTCCTCAGTCACATCACCCTCAAAGGCAACATTTCCCACAAAGGTGCGCTCGGTCATCTGGGCAGGCGTGGGAAACGGCGGCTCACCGGCAGCGTCCGCATTCGCCTGCAACTGCGGCCAAGCCTGGGCATACTCATTACTCCAGAGACTTTCGATCCAATGCTCGGGAAACGGACGATACTCACAAAGCTCGCCGGCCAGCGGATCGGGCTCATGAGGCACAACAGCCCATTCATAAGAGCGACGTCCTTTAGTCCGCCAATGCGGATTCACCTCGCCCAGCGTATGGACGCCATCGCCAAGAAAGTGATACTGCGAAGCCGTATACACCACAGCCTGAACATCAAGCACATTAAGATACAGAGCCAAATGAACGAGTGAGTTCATATCGTCGACTTCCATATCAGTAGTAACAATCACCCGAGTTAACTCTTGGGACATAGGAACAGCTCCAATCAAAATCAATTCAGCCAGTTACGCGCAAGGCAAGACGGGGCCCACGCCCTCATCGCCACCGACCCGGCGTGCTGCCGGAAGCGGCCGGCCAGGGTCTCAGCAATGGAAACACAGCGGGCACTGGGGTTTACCTCTGCAAACATTCCGCAGGGGGCATGGTCCGGCGCAGCGCGAAGCGCAAAGCGCCGAACCATGCATGCCCGAGGACGTTTGCAGAGGTAAACCCCAGTGCCCGCGAAGGGACGGATTACCTATCGACCCTGGCTGACCACTCCCAGCAGCCCACCGGCTCGCCGTCGATGAGTACGTTGCTCCCGTCGAAGTCTTGATAACACAGGTCGTTGAATTGGTGGATCCACACGCCGTGGTTGAACGTCTTCTTAGGCGAGCCATCGGCCTCGCGATAGCGCCCGGTCAGGTCCTCGACATGACTAAAGTAGGTAAGGTGCACGTTGGCCCCGGCGTCACGCAGGCGTGCCGTGAGCGGCAGCACGGTCTGCTGCGGCGACACGAGCTCGTCGCCCTTGGAGTGCGTAAACCACAGCGGCGTCTTGGCGAGCGCGGCTACGTCCTCGTCCGTGGCGTTGTACCACGGGGCACAGCAGGGAAGGCCGGCGGCAAAGAAATCGGGGTAGTCGGCGCACAGGCGCAGGGTCATAAAGCCGCCGTTGGAAAGGCCGGCGACCACGATGCGATCGGTGTCGATGCGCTCGGCATGCTCGGCGACAAACTCGCCGATGAGTGCCTTGAGTACGGGGGAGTAGATGCTCTGGTTGGAGCGACCGAGCTGCTCGACGCCGTTATCCATCCAAAACGTGGGTGACTGCGGCACGAGCACCCAGGCAAAGCCGCCAAAGTAGCGTTGGATCTGGCGCTGCGAGAGGGCAGTCACGCGGTTGCCGATATAGGCGCGCGCGGGGCCCTCGCCTTGCGTGGAACCCTTGCCTTCACCGGCGCCGTGCAGGTACACCACGAGCGGGGCCTTTTGGGGCACGACCATGGCCTCGGGCGCGAAGGGATTGAAGCAGGCCGAGTCCTCTGCCTTAAAGCTGGGCTCAAAGAAGCCGTACTCGAGTGCGATGCCATTGACGGCGGTCTTTTGTACGGCATTGCTCCAGCCCTTGAGCGCGGGGCAGATGTCGCCGCGACAGGTATCGAAGACCAGGCCGCAGGTGGGGTCGTCGCCGTCGTTGCCGGGAAGAGCCGCGAGCTGCGTGATGCGCAGCTGGTCATCGAGCATGCGCGAGCCCAGGACGCTGCCTTCGATCTTTTTGGTCAGGCGCTGCTCGGCGACCTCGAGTGCCACATGGGTGCCCACGGCGAGCTTGCGGCCGTTCTCGTCGCACGGATACGCGGCGAGAACGTCGATGTAACCCACGGAGGGCGCGGCATGGTCGGCGCCGTGCTCCTTGCGCATCAGGACCTCGCCCGTGCGCTCGTGACGCTCTGCATATATATGGAAAGTGTTCGCATCGATATCGTTGGCGCGCACGGTGCAGGGCAGGTCGAGAACGACCTTGCTGATCCAGGGGCCAAAGTCGCCCAAGGTGGTGACGGTTGCGTAGGTACACGATTTGAGTTCCATGAGCTGCCTCCTTTGTGCCGCAAATACTAAACAATCGCGGCAATACAATCTAAACATGTTTAGTGTAAAGCAGAATTAGAGAATAAGCAGATGAACTCGGTAAACGGTCAAATCAAACACTCAATGAACTACTAAACACTCGTTTACTACTATCTAGCAGGGCTTTTGTTGATGAGTCAACAAGGAATTTGGGTGACAGATTATATAAAATCCCACGTAGACGGCCATTTATAAATAAACAGCACTATATGTAATGCCTTGGCATTCAATTACGTTCACCCCCGATTTCCTACCGTTCACCGGACTGCAAACGGCAAAACTGCCACAAATTCAACGCTGCGTGTAAACTAAGCGCTGTAAACGTTCAGTAAACAGATTGTTTACGACAGCGTATCCAAGGGTTCGGTAACCGTAAGGGGTTATAGTCACCGGGCCAAAGGCGTGCCTGCGCCCAAGCGATTAGGCACACGATGATATGGGGAGGGGTCCCATGGCAGTAGATAACAAGCAGATTGCCACCGATGTCCTCGAGCTCGTGGGCGGTGCGGAAAATGTCACCGTCGCCACCAACTGCATGACGCGCCTGCGTCTGACGCTCAAGGACAACAACAAGGCCGACGTGGAGAAGATCAAGAAGGTCAAGGGTGTTCTGGGCTGCCAGTTCGCCGGCAGCCAGCTCCAGGTCATCATCGGCCAGAACGTGCCCAAGGTGCTCGCCGAGTTCGTCGCCATGTCCGGCGTCAAGCAGGGTGCCGCGGTCGACGAGAACCTCGACGCTCCCAAGGAGAAGTTCGAGCTCAAGAACCTGCCCAACATCATCCTCGACTATCTGTCGGGCTCCATGACCCAGCTGATTCCGCTGCTCATGGCCGGCGGTCTGTTCCGCACCATCGCTGCGGTTCTTGGTCCCACCATGCTCGGCGTTATCTCCGATACCGATCCGACCTACACGTTCCTCTACACCACCCTGTACGAGGCCACGTTTACCTTTATCCCCATCTACCTGGGCTATGCCGCTGCTAAGAAGCTCGGCGCCTCTCCGGTTCTGGGCATGCTCCTCGGCGGCGCTCTCATGGCCCCGTCCGTCGTGAGTGTCGCGACTCAGGAGGGTGGCGGAATCATCTCCGTCTACGGCATTCAGATTGCCGCCGCCAACTACCAGCAGTCCGTCCTGCCGATTATCCTTTCGGTGCCGGTCCTCTACTTCATCGAGAAGTTCTTTAAGAAGGTCATGCCCGACGTGCTGTCCACGGTCTTCACGCCGTTCTGCACCATGATCGTCACCATTCCCATCGCTTTCATCGTCCTCGCTCCCATCGGCAACGAGCTCGGCAACGTCATCGCCAATGCCCTCTTTGGTCTTGCCGACCTTGGTGGCATCGGTATCCTGATCGTTATGGCCATCCTCGGCGCCTTCTGGCAGCTCTTCGTGGTCTGCGGCATGCACATGCCCGTCATCCTGCTCGCTCAGGTTCAGATCATCGCCGCCGGCTACGATCCCTTCGTCTTCGTTTCCACCAACTGCGCTATGGCCGCCGTCTGGGGCTGCGCCTTCGGTGCCTTCCTCAAGATGAAGAACCCCGACGAGAAGGGTCTTGCTTTGGGTTACGTCATCTCCGCCATCGCCGGCGGCGTCACCGAGCCCGCGCTCTTCGGTATCCTCATGCGCTTCCGTCGCACCATGCTCGGTATGTTCATCGGCGGTGCCATCGGCGCTGTGTTCTCTGGCCTCATGGGTGTTACCTACTACTTGGCCGGCGGTGCCTCCAACTTCCTGGTCTTCACCAACTACCTGCAGGGTGGCCAGATGAACACCGTCTGGGCTATCGTCGGTATGGCAATCTCCTTTGTCATCGCAGCTGCCGTCGTCTTTGCCACTGGCTTCTCCAAGGAGGAGCTCGCCGAGATGGAGGCCTAAGGCCAAGCCATTCGGTCGTCTATGACCTTACCTACACGACAGGGCCCCGTCAGGCGCAAGCCCGGCGGGGCCTTTCCTGCAAGGTAGACTGATTGGGACGGGAGATGCCCGCCCGCAAGGGCTTGCTAAACGACGGAGGCTTTTGCGCCAAGGTTAGCGCGAAAGATTCTGTCGGTTCGCAATTCCTTTATCGAGCGAAAGGACACGCAGATGAGTTTGGGAAAGCTGATCGTTAACGGTCGTCAGGACGGCTTTTTGTGCGAGGGCAAGCCGTTCTTTTGGTTTGCCGATACGTGCTGGAGTGCATTTACGAGCATCGCCGAAGACGACTGGGACTACTATCTGACCCGTCGCGCCGAGCAGGGCATGAACGTGCTGCAGATCAACACACTGCCGCAGTGGGATCGCTGCTGCCCCGATCTGGGCATTTGGCCCTATGCCAGCGAGGACGGTGTGCATTTTGATTGGTCCCGTCCCAACCAAGCGTACTGGGACCGTGCTGCCGCCATGTGCCGTAATGCCGTCGAGCACGGCATTCGTCCGGCGCTCGTGCTTATGTGGTGTAACTACGTGCCCGGTACCTGGGGCGCCAAGATTGCCGAGCATTGCGGTGCCGAGGTTATGCCGCGCGAGGAGGTCCGCGCCCACGTTGCCCGCGTCGTCGAGAACCTGGGCGAGTTCGACCCCGTCTACGTGGTGACGGGCGATACCGACTTTACCAGCGACGAGGCGATCGCCTATTACGAGGATGCCCTCGACGAAGTCGTCAAGCGCGCGCCCGAGGCGTTGCGTACCATGCATATCAACCGCGGCAATCGCACCGTTCCGTCACAGTACCTGGAGCGTCTGGACTTTTACATGTTCCAGCCCGGTCATAACTACGAGGGACAGCCCGAGGCATGGCACCTGCCGCAGGACTTTATCGCCAACTATCCTAAAAAGCCGATGGTCAACTCCGAGCCCTGTTACGAGCAGATGGGTGCGTCGCGTAACGTGTACTGGCGCTTCACCGCACAGGACTGCCGCGCGAGCGTGTGGTCGTCTATCCTTGCCGGCGCCAGCGCGGGTGTGACCTATGGCGCGCACGGCGTTTGGAACTGGCAGACCAGCAAGAGCCAGGGCTCGGTGCTGGGCGAGGGTTTCGATATGCCGTTCCGCTGGCAGGAGTGCCTGCAGTTTGCGGGTGTTTGGGACTTTGGCGCGATCGAGCATGTGCTTGCCGGTCTGGGCGCTACGGCTGGCGACGACGCACTTGCCGTGGTTCCGGCGCAGGAACTGCTCGATGATGCGCGCGAGGCCATTCGTGTGGCGCGCGTTGGCGATCGTGTCGTCACCTACCTGCCGCGCACCACGGCGCTCAAGTTTAAGCTCGACGGTGCGTGCGGCTGGACGGCGACGGTCCTCGACATGGAGGACAAGCGCATCGCTAAGCTGCCCGTCCGCGACAACGGTGACGGCACCGTGTGCGTGGCTCAGCATCCCTTTGAGCACGACGCTCTGGTGATCCTGGCCCCCGGGCGCTAACGGCTCTTCTCCAACATTTACAGCCCAGTCCCTTTCATTAGGCTGCGACGGAATGGTTCCTGCATGACGGCTTTAAGCTGCCAAGGGGAGCCATTCCGCCACGCTCATTGGGGACGTACTTAAATGAGTGGTCTCGTGAGTTTGAGGGCGAGTCGGGCGCTCGATACAAGGTGAGTGTCGTGGACACATGGGGCATGACGGAGGAGGAGCTTCCCGGAACCTTTGAGGGCAAGTTCCGCATCGATCTCCCAAGTAAGCAGTATATGATGCTTCGCCTGACCAAATTAGAGGTGTAAAACAGAGATAATCGGCTCCGGGCGTGACTTGCTGCACGACCATCGCAGGGGGGGTAGCCCCTGTGATGGTCGCGGCGATGCGCGTCCGGGGCTACGCTTGTAAGGAGTGAACATGCAGGAGTTTTTTGGAATCGATGTGGGCGGTACGGCCGTTAAATGGGCTGTGCTGGGCGAGGATTTTTCCATCCGCGAGCGCGGAAGCCTGCCGACGGGCTTTACCACGGCTGAGGAGACGGTCGCGGCGCTGATCTCGCTCGTCGAGCCGTATCGCGAGCGCGTGAGCGCCGTGGGCGTGAGTGCGCCCGGCGGCATCTACGAGGGAGATGTCACAGGAACGATCCATCGCGGTGGTGCGCTCACGTTTATGGATGGCTGTCCGCTCGGAAAGCTCATGCGCGAGGCACTGGGGGTGCCGATTGCCGTCAATAACGACGGTAAGTGCTGTGCACTCGGTGAGTATGCGGCTGGCGCTCTGCGCGGGACGCGTTTTGGCGTGGTGCTCGCTATCGGCACGGGCATCGGCGGCGGTATCGTCATCGACGGCAAGGTCCTGCGCGGCGCGCACTGCTTTGCAGGCGAGTTCAGCTTCTTGCGCAACGATGTCACGACTGCCGCGAACATGGGAAACTCCTTTGCCGATTCGGGCGGTTGGCGTGCGCTCCGCGATGCTTCCGTTGCCGAGAAGGGCCTGCCTGCGGGTTCTCCGGTGGACGGCCGCCGCGTCTTTGAGTGGATCGCGAGTGGTGACATGGCGGCGCAGCGCGCACTCGACCGCTACGCTCGCGCCTTTGACGGACAGCTCATCAACCTGCAGGCCGTGCTCGACCCCGAGGTCTTTGTGATCGCAGGCGGCATCTCGTGCCATCCCGAGCTCGTTGATGCCCTGCGTGCGCAGATGCCGCTGGCCCTCGCGAGTTACGAAGGGACCCTTGCCGGCATTCCTGTGCCGCAGATAAAGGCGGCCGAGCTCGGCAACGACGCCAACCTTTACGGTGCCGTCCAGGAGGCCATACGCCTGGTGTAGCGCATTGGACATAATCATTGGGGACGTTCTTGTTTGACTAGTCGTTTAAGAACGTCCCCAATGACTACCCACAGAATGAGAGTGGATAATCTCCCGTTTTTGGCCTGCATGCGGGCTCAAAGTGGGAGATTATCCACTCTCGTCATTTGATTGGCACTTGCGGCGCTTGCACTCATTGGGGACGTACTTAAATGAGTGACAGTTGGGGACACTCCTTGCCGAGCTAGAGACCGCGCGCCCCTTCTGGGTCATGCGGCTCAAAATCGCGGCGTCATGCGGACGGCTGGGGTCGAATTTACAGTATTTCGAGCTCGGCTTCGATATTGAGATTGGTTCTTTATTAAAATGGTGTTCCGGACAACAAAGCGGGTGGGGGTTGCCATGAGGGACCTGGGAGACACAACCGCATATTTGCGCCGGGGCATGCGGGAGATTCTGTGCCTAGCGCTGTTCTTCTTCACGTTTTTGGCGTGCGAGTATCT
Source organism: uncultured Collinsella sp. (assembly GCA_900547715.1). GTDB lineage: Bacteria > Actinomycetota > Coriobacteriia > Coriobacteriales > Coriobacteriaceae > Collinsella. The sequence goes on from URHU01000037.1 coordinate 11,412, forward strand.
CTTTGATGCGCGCATGGTCGAGTTCGTGCCATCGAGTGAGGTCGTCATCTACGAGAGCATCGTTGCCGGCGCGAGCGTGATTGGCTTTTTCGTGCGCCCATTTCTGTACTATCGCTGTCCCCAGACGATCGATGCGACGAGCGATATTACGGGCGTGCTGTTGGTATCGGCGTTGCTGCTGATGATTATGGCAGTGCGGTTTGAGGTAGTAATTGCCGGCGGCCTGGTGGCGTGCTGCGCTCTGGGCTATTGCGGATCGACCGCCCATGCCAATCTTGCGCGGCGTTTTGCGCAGACGCCCTGCCTGGCGCGCGCCGTGGCGGTTTCCTATGCTGTGGGCATTTTGGTGCAGGTGCTCAACCATATGGTGATGCCTGCGGGCATTCCCCAGCAGTCTGTTCTCATTGCCTGTGCGATTGCGCTGGTGGGGCTGCTTCACGGTGTCCGCCGCGCTAAATTGCGTGATGAGTCTGCGCCCGAGTTCGAGGTCGAGATTGCCGAGCTATCGGTCGATGCGTCGGAGCGTGGCGCCAGGTGGCACGATGACCCCGAGGCAAAGGCGGCCTTTCAGGGCGCCGTGGTGCGTCTGACGGTGGCGACCGCTTGCCTCACCGGCGTGTTCGCGGCCCTCAATGCCGGCCTTACGACCTCGCATGCCGCTGGCGCTATCGACCTGGGCGACTGGCCGCGCTTGCTGCTGGTTGTGAGCGCCCTTGCCGCCGGCGTCCTGTATGACCTGCGTGGGCGTTCGTATATGAATATCATCATGACGTGCGCCGCCATGCTGTCCACGCTCTCGTTCTTTGTGCTTATCACCGATGGCAACGGTGGCAACACGCTTGCCGCCACGATTATCTTTTACCTTGGCACGGGCTTTTTCGTGGTGTTCTTCACCACGAAGTTCGCCGCGATTTCGATGTATGCCCGCTGGGCGTATCTGTGGCCGTGCATGGGCCGTGTTATCAACAACGTTTGCTCGATGCTCGTGACGGCTCCGGCGGTGGCGATTATCTCGAGCCAAAACGTGCTGGCGGCAGTGAGCGTCGCGCTCGTGCTGTTTGTCGGCATCGCGATTTCGCTGTTGGGACAGTTTGGACAAGACGGTGAGGGCGAGGCGACGCACGGCGGGCTGGCGCTTGCCACCGACGATCTTGGCGTGAGCTGTGAGCCCGGCCAGGCCGACACGGTGCCCTTGGAGGCGCCGGAGCTTTCGTTTGACGATCGGCTCGATGGCTTCGTTGCCGCCTTTGGGCTCACCAAGCGCGAGCGCGATGTTCTGGAGGCGCTGGTCGTTTCGGACGACAGCGTGCAGGACGTGGCGGCGGCACTCTTCCTTTCGCGCTCCACACTCTATCGCCACGTCGCTTCGATCAACAAAAAGACCGGTGCCTCCTCGCGCGTAGCCCTCATCAACTTCTTCTGGTCCTGGACACCCCAAGACTAGCTAACCACCACAAAGGGGGCAGGCACCTTTGTGGTGGTTTTTTACCTGCAAAAATATGAATATGAGACATTTGTCACCTGCCGTTTTGGTGCTCAAAGGCATATGAATGTGATGCTGAGCAGGGCAGAACGGAGGGGGTGCATCTATGGCGTCTCGGGATTGCGCGTCTAATAAAATTGCGAGCGCGCTTATCGCCGTGGTGGTCTTTGCCGCGGCGGTGACACTCTTGCGAGTTTACGTTGCCGGCGATCATGGCGCTCAGGGAAAGACTGCCGCGCAAGTGTCGCTCAACGATTGCGCTGCCGTTCCGGTGGCGGTCAAGCTTATCGAGGACGGGGAGGCGCGGACGGTCTATGAGACCGACGATGCCGAACTGGTCGCATCGACTTTTGCTGTGCTCGATGGCTGCACCGTGGGGGATGCGGTGGATGAGCGGACGAGCGATGCCGGCCGAACGCTCGTCTTTGTCTATACGGGTGGCTCGGAGCAATCGGTGGAACTTGAGGGCAAAAACATCGTGCTCGATAAGACGGCGTACCGACTTAACGGTGCCGATGAGTTATGGCGGCAGCTTGCCGCGATCAAAAACAGCTAACGAAATTAGGGGTGTACGGGATGAGTGACTTGAGATTCTGCCCAGCGTGTGGGGCGCAGCTGCCTCGGGTCGCCGGCGTGACGGTGCGATTTTGCCCGGGGTGCGGCGTCCGACTTGAGGGCGTTGTGGGCTGCTCGGGCGCCGTGGGGGCTACAGATGGGGCGACTGCCGATGACGATGCGGACGAAGGCGGCGACCCGAGTGTGGACGCGCCGGCCGATGCGTCGGTGGAGACTGCCGGCGTCGCGTCGTCGTCTCGTGACGCGGCCACGACGGATATGCCTCACATCGGTGACCTTGAGCTTCATGCCGCATGCGATACCTCCGGCGGCCAGGCACTCGCGCAGGTGGCGCTGCCGCGGGGCTGGCATATCGAAGAGGCGCATCTTGAGCGCAGCGGCAGTTTCGACTGCCCGATTTCGGTTGGCGTGACGGCGGCGGGTCCGATGGGTGAGCGGATTATGTACCGCTCCGAGCTCTGCTACGTGGATGCGGGCGCCGTTGCCAAGCGTATCCCCACGCAAACCGAACGCAAGGTGTTTGTGCACGTGGAGGCAGCTTGCGACGAGCTGGCTCAGGCCTGTGCGGCACGGCTGGGTGCGCGGGCAGAGGTTGTTGCCGAGCAACCGTACCCATCGAGTGCGGAGGTCGATATTGAGCGCGAGCGTGCCCGTGTAAAGCGCGAGGCGGCAAACGACTTTGCGATCCAGGGCTTTTCGATGGAGCCGAGTGATGTGGTCTATGAGTGCCGCATGCGTCGATATCGGCTCACGGGCGCTCCGGTGCCCACCGAGCTCGCGGTGGCGGCCAAAGTCGAGGGCTATTTGTTTTCAATCGGCGGCGTCGCGGGTTCTATGGGCAAAGGTGTTGCCGCTGGGGCCGAGGTGCTGCTGGGCGCGGGCCTTTCGAGTGGACTGATCGGCGGTGTTTTGGGCAAGCGCCTGCGCGAGCGCCAGGCGGCGGCAGCGGCGGGACGGGGCGTCGCGCAAGAACAGCCCACGGGTCGAGGCGGTTGCCCGGACGGAGCGTCGTTCGAGCTGGGCGCGGCCGACCTGCTGCAGTGGCGTATCAGGGACAGCCTCTGTTTGGTTGCGCCAGAAGGTCGCCTGGACGAGGTGGCCTCCACGGCGCTTGCATCAATGGCGTCGACTCTGCGGCTCAATCCGGCGATTGCACGCGAAGCGTCAGCTCAAAAGCAGCAGATGGTGCTTGAGCAGCGCCAACGCACGCAGATGAACATTGCCCAGCAGCAACAGCAGTTTGCAGCCTGGCAACAGATGCATGCCTCGCAACAGGCGGCGTTCGACAGCTACCAGCAGGCGTGGTTCGATCGCAGCGACCGTCAGCACGCCGCGAATATGGCTGCCAGCGCCGCCAATTTTTCCAGCGCGGGCGTGGGGACGGGCGCCTCCTCGTATTCCGATGCCATTCGCGGGGTCAACCATTACACCAGACCCGACGGCACCGATGTCGAGGTCTCGGTGATGGCCGACCAGGCCTGGGTCAACGGTTCGGGCGATGTGATCGGTACACGCGATGGTTTTGAACCCGGTTTTGGCTGGACGGAGCTGCCTCGTCAATAGCGTGAGGCGGCTTATGTGTGAATCGATGCCGGGTGTGTTTCTCGGCATTGTGATAAAGAACGGGAAAGGAACAATGATGAGGGAGACGGTACTTTCGCGCGCGGCATTTGTCGCGGCGGCGGGAACGGCGCTGCTGACGCTTGTGGGGTGCGGCGGACAGCGGACGCAGGATGCGACGGGTTTTAACGACGACCGCCCGGTAAAGGACAAGATGAACGCGGGTGCGACGTCGGGCGATTCCGGCGACGCGGACAGCGGCTCGGGCGCGGACAGCGGCTCGGCGGATGCGTTCGATACGTGGTCGGATGATTGCTGGGATGCGCACCGCAACATCAGCATCGCGGCGCTCCTCGAGCTTAAGGGCTGGCAGTTGCAGGAGTTTGCCTCGCAGCAGGGCTATACCTGGCAAGACGCGCTCGAGATGTACGAGGACGAGGCGGGACACGTGCTCAGCGTCTGCAATATCGGCAAGGACGGCGCGACCGAATGGCTCGGCGAGGACGAAATCGGAAAGCTCGACAAGGGCGGCACCGGAAGCACCGTGATGTTCGCGCTGCAACTTTCGGGCTATTCGAGCTGCGAGGATGTTATCGCGGGCTTTTCCGTGCCGGTCGAGGACCGGGCGCAGATTACTTCGGGCTCATGGATCGCATGCGTATACGGTTCCAACATGGCGCGGCACGTTGCCATGGCGAGCCCGATGGAAAACGGTGACTACCGTTTGGATCTTATTACCGAGGAGGCTATCAAGACCGGTAGGTTTACCCAGGGCGGCGGTGCTCCGACGATAGACGAATTTTGGCAGGAAAAGACTGGACGCGCGCTCGGCTAGGTGCGACGTGGCCAATACCATAGCGAGGAACGAACATGATGAATGAAGTGACGATGAACCGTGCGGCCTTTGTGGCAGGCGCGGGTGCGCTGGCTTGTGCGCTGGCTGGCTGCTCGGGCGGATTGGGCGGCGCGGGCGGTGCCAAGAAGGCGACCACGGCAGACGCCGCCTGTGTAGACGACAACGCCAACGTGACGGTCTATGCTGCGATCAACTTGGACGGCGCCGACCTGGTGCGCCTGCTCAAGCATCAAAACTATGAGTGGCAAGGCGAGAGCGTGGGCTACGGTGCCGCCGATGACGCGGGACTTTTCGCTTTTACCTTTTCTAAGATTTCGGATGACGTGGACGAACTTGCGAACAGCGCGATACCGCTTTCGGAGTCCGAGTACGAGGAACTTGAGCCGGGCGGCGGAGACGATAGCGTGGCGATTTTGCTCTCGGTGGGCGGCTATACGACGGGCGATCGTGCGCTTACCGGCGCAATCGGCGATGCGGCGATAGTGCAGGAGAAGTGCACAATCGACGATTCCGTGTATTGGCTGGTCAAGGCGCTCGACGGCAGCCGTTACGTGATTTCGGCCTACGACACCGAAGATGATGGCAACAGCGCGCATGACATCTATATCTATAGTGAGTCTTTTATTCACACCGGTTATCTGAGCGGCGGCGACCAAATCGATATTGACGAACTCTGGAGCCGCCTGACCAATGCCTCGTAGCGCACCAAAACCACCACAAAGGGGACAGTGAACTGCCTCCCATTTCTTGGACATCGGGAAATGGGAGGTTTCCATGAGTATA
>URHU01000038.1:0-16580 GCA_900547715.1 uncultured Collinsella sp.
ATCTACACGCGTAAGATCGTCGGCAGCGTCAGATGTGTATAAGAGACAGATCGCACTCAGGCCGCACGTCCGCAGCGCGATCGCAACCGCGACGCTGTCCGGGCTCCCAAGGGCGAGTTTATCGAAGGTCGTCGTGCTGCCGCCGAGGCGCTACGCACTGGTTTTCCCATCAAGTGCGCGCTCATTGCCGAGGGCGGGGAGCGCGATGCCGCTTTGTCGCGCCTGGTCGACGACCTCAACGCCGCGGGTATCCGCATTAAGTATGTGCCGCGCGCGCAGCTCGACGCGCTGTCGAGCCATGGCGCCCACCAGGGCATCGCGCTCGAGGTTGGCAACTTCCCCTATGCCGATGTTGCCGATATCCTCGACCGCGCGGGTGACGGTCCGGCGCTTGTCGTTGTGCTCGACCATGTGACCGACGACGGCAACTTTGGCGCCATCGTGCGCTCTGCCGAGGTTGTGGGCGCGGCCGGCGTCATCATCGCCAACAAACGCGCCGCCGGTGTAACGGTGGGTAGCTACAAGACTTCTGCCGGCGCCGTTATGCATCTGCCCATCGCGCAGGTCCCCAACATCGCTCGTGCGCTCGATGATCTCAAGGCCGCTGGCTTTTGGGTGGGCGGTGCCTCCGAGCACGCCGAGGGCAGTTGCTGGGATGCTCCCTTCGAGGGCCGCGTGGCGCTCGTCATGGGCTCCGAGGGCGACGGCATCTCGCGCCTGGTGCTCGAGAAATGCGACTTTTTGACCAAGCTTCCCCAGCGCGGCATGACCGAGAGCCTCAATGTTGCCCAGGCGACCACGGCGCTGTGCTTTGAGTGGCTGCGCCGCAACGCCGGCGAGCTCATGGGGGAGGAGTAGCGCATGTCCAAAAAGAACCGTGCCAAGTCCAAGGCCAAGCGCTTTGGTGAGGGCTCGGCCAAGCCGATTGTTTCGGCCGCGACCTACGGCGTGGGCGGCAATGCGTTTGCACAGGCCATCGCCGACCCGGTCTCGACGGTGCACTCCAACAAGCCCGAGCTGCTGGTGGTCGACGGCTACAACGTGATCCACTGCACGCCGCGCTACGAAAAGCTCGTCTACGACCATTCCGACGATCCGTATTCCAGCGACGTCCACGATATGGCGCGCACCGCACTCATCAACGATGTTGCGGCGTTTGCCCAGGGCCGCTACGAGGCCGTGATTGTGTTCGACGGCGCGGGCAATATCTCCAGCGAGCGCCCCAACCTGCCGGCCCGCGGCGTGCGCATCGAGTTTTCGCCGACGGGCGTCTCTGCCGATACCGTGGTGCAGAAGCTCTGCATCGAGGCACGCGAGGAGGGCCGCGCGTGCTCCGTGGTATCGAGTGACGGCACAATCCAGGCCGTCGTCATGGGCAAGGGTGTCACGCGTATTTCGAGCCGCATGCTGGTGGACGAGATCAAACAGATTGACAACGACGTTCACGAGGCAGAGGAAGCTCCGCAGATCAAGATGACTCTGGGCAGTCGCTTGAGCCCCGATGCCCTGGCAAAGCTCAAGGCCCTGCGCGGGAGGTAGGGGAGTTGGCGGGGCGATGCTGTCTCGCTAACTCCATTCAGCGATGTCGATCATTCTTTCGAGGCGCCATGTTAGCGCCTCTTTTAGATAAGGCAGTCTCGCTGTAAGAGCGTCGTTTTTGGATAGGATTTCGATTGCCTCGTCAACGAAGCCTTCGAGTTTGTCGCTGTCAAACCAGTCCATGTCCTCGACGAGCAACATCTGTTTGGTGGGGCTTGAATGAAATTGTGCGCTGGTAAAACTGTGCTCTCCTGCCCTAAGCTCATCTAGAGATATGTTGCACCAGAGCGATGAGCCCGAATCGAAGATGGGGGCAGGTCTGCAGGCTAGCGTGTTTACATTTCGCACAAGGCCAAAGTTACGCCAATGGCGGTCATAGTTGGCGATGATGTCGTCGCACACGATCATGCGGTCAAGGGCGTCCTTGACGCCTGTCACCCCGAGCTCCTCGCAGTTTGCTACGTATCGCTCGTAGTCGGTTAGTCGTTCACCTGCGTTCGCGTACTGGTTTACATAGAACGCAGGGACATACTCTTCTTCATCAGTTAAGAAGACATCGCATATGCTCAGGGCAGAAGTGCCCGTGCCCTCGAGCGAGTAAGGCACATAATCGCAGGCGTTTAGGATGCGACGGTGGAGTGCGGTCGCCACCAGCTCGTTATAAGGTTCCTGGTTCAGGTGCGCTCCTGCCTTATGCAGAATTCGACGCCCGCCCTCGCATGTCCAGTACTTTTGAAGATTGCCGTCCGAGGTGTTGTCGGGCTTTGCGTCAGCTGCCTTGCCCTCTGGGGCGAAGGACGCGATGGACAGAGAGACGTCGTCAAAAGCATTATTGAAGAAGTTAATATCTTCCCACGCGAGACCGGAGCCTTGGGGTCTAATCCAATACTGGTCGGATAAGGAGAGGCCAAGATTTCGCTGTACGAGTTCATCGGGAACATCGACTGCGGCTTCTGCAAGCAGGGAGGCTAGCCCAATGCGTGCGAGCGGGATACCGCGGCCGCGCCACCAGATGCGGAAGGAGTCGAGCGATATGGGGCTATTTGGGCCAAATACTCCAATAGGGGCGTGGGCACGATCGACGTCGGCGCCGATGTGGGTAAAGTCTTTTCGCGATGTGCTGTAGACCAGCTGAGCGACTTCGTACGTGCGGTTCATGAGGGTGAACGCGATCTCGCTCTTACCGTGGCCGCGGCGGGGACGTCCCCCCGTTTTGGTCACGGAGCGGAGTCGCGTGTCGACGCTGTCTTTGTCGATGAGCCATACACCAGAAGCCTTGCGGGCCTCAAGTGCTCCGTTTTTTATGAGCTCCTGCACCCTGCGCGGGGTGATGCCGAGCAGTTCGGCGGCTTTCTTGGTAGTAAGCATCGAGAAACCCTTCGCCAGAACGAATAGTTTTATATAGCCAATTGTAATTAAAACTATTCGTTCTGGCGAATGGTTTTAAGATTGAGGGCGCACTGATAGAAATGAACGGGCCTGGTACGTGTTGTTGCTGGATTTTGCATATTTGTATAACGCCGTGCGGCCTGTTGCGCCCCGTCCGCAATTCCTTTATTCTTAACAGGCTTCGCGCAAGAGCGCCAAGTGTGCCAGTGTGGCGCAACGGTAGCGCAACTGATTTGTAATCAGTGGGTTGCAGGTTCGATTCCTGTCACTGGCTCCATGAGAGTTTCGGGCTCTGTTCCCTTGTGGGACAGGGCCCGTTTCTATTTAGGTGGTGCGCCATCGGGTTAGCGCCCATTCCGTTTTTGGTTTGTCTCGTCCTCCAGTTTGTCTAAATCTGTAACACCAAGACCGATATTTGGCATCTAACTGTTACAGATTGAGATAAAACTTAGGGTGTTTCAGGAATATCTTGATCTGTAACATGTAGAAGCGGAATAGGCCTCTTGCTGTTACAGATCGAGACAAGGGCGGGTGCGGACCTGGACGTCCTGCTCGAGCGTGGATTTCTGGACACGCGAGAGAAGAAAATCTGCCGGCCGGAGAACGAGCGTGGATAATTAACTTGGATAGGGAGCTAAGGTAAACACCGATTGTCTATCGAAGGCTTCAGAAACAACGACCCCGATTTCATTGTGGAATCGGGGTCGTTTGTGCCTCAGGAATCCGAATGGATTAATCGAGCCCCTAAGGGACTTCTTGGGTTCTTGCTAACGGTCTGCCGAGGATGTCCCCAATGCAAACAGCGGGCATTTACTCAATATAGTTGGGATTCTTCTTGATAATCACGCGTGCAGCGATGAACGAGACGACGATGGCGATGACGGCGACAACGCACGCCAGTACGAAGTTGCCCATGGATCCATCGGGAGCGATAAAGATCAGCGCAGAAAGAAGACCGGGGCATGCTCCCGCAACATACTCCTTCAGGACGAAGATACCTGCAGGGAGTCCCGCGCAGAGGGCGCCGATTGCCGTGCCGACAAGCAGGCGGGGACGCTCGATGAGGCAGCCGTAAAATGCGGGCTCAGTTACGCCGCAAAGTGCGGTGACGGCAACCGTGGTGACCATACCTCTCTTCTCCTTGTTGCCTTTCATTGCAGTTGCCAAGGCGAGACTCGTGCCGCCAATGCAGAGGTTTGAGATGAAGCCAAAGATGATGGGCGCCCAGCCGAGCTGCGCCAAGCTCGTAACTTCGATCGCGATGTAGGCCTTATCAAGACCGAGCATGACAAAATAGGGGTTAAGGGCTGCAAGGATTGGAGTAGCGATAAATGCCACGTTATCCATGAGCCACGTGGCGGCATCACTCAGCGCGTAGCCCATCATGCTGCCGGCGGGGCCGAGGATAATCAGCTCAACAGGCACGACGATGAACATGGTGAGCAGCGGCTTCAAGAACAGTTTGGTAATGTCGGGGATGATTTTCTGAAGACCGCGATCAACAAAGTACATGAACACAACGCCCAGTACGATTGGCACCACCGTGCTCGAGTAGTCATTCGTCGGGATGGGGATGCCAAGAAAGTCGAGACCCTCAGCACCGCTAATAGACGAGCTAATCATGATTGCGCCCAGCAGTGCGCCCATGATAGGCTGCATCTTCATGACGGCGGCGAGCTGATAGCCGAGGTAAACGGGCAGGAAGCTAAATGAGGCGCTGAAGATCGCCAGCAGAACCTGGGCGGTTCCGCTATCGGTGCTCAATCCACAATAATTGACCAGGAGATTCTTGATCGAAAGAATGAGTCCGCCAACGATGAGCGCCGGGACGATGGGCATGAATACCTGTGCGGAGACATTTCCGAATTTCTCAACTAGGCTCATGGCAGTGTTGCCGCTTTTGATACCCTCTGCAAGATCCTTGGCGGTTTGGGCATCGTCGGCAACCGCGCCTCCGCCGACTTCGATTCCCGCGAAGTCGAGGAAGTCGTTGTAAGCCTCGGTGACGTTGGGGCCGATGATCACCTGAAGCTGGCCACCGCTGACTACTGCCCCGAGCGCCTGGTCGGCCGATTTGGCGAGCTGGAGATCGATGATCGAGGTGTCTCGTGCGTCGATGCGAAGGCGCGTCGCACAATGAGTTACCGATGTAATGTTCTCTTTGCCGCCAACAGCCTTTAGGACTGTTTCGGACATTGCCTGATATTTCATCTCTTTCTCCTAACCTTCCTGCTCCTGATACTTCGAGATAAGGTCTCGGTACCAATACCAGCTCTTTTTGGGGGTGCGCTCCAGATTGTTCTCGAAGTCGATATGGACAAGTCCGTATCGTTTTTCGTAGCCGTTGATCCAGCTATACAGATCCATCGTCGACCAAAGGTAGTAGCCCTCAACGCGTGCGCCGTCGCGCTTAGCCCTCATCATGTGCTCGATGAACTGGCCCAGAAGCTCGATGCGGTCATCATCGTGGATCATTCCGTCTGCGTCTGGTTGCTCATAGGCGCCATGTCCGTTTTCCGTAATAAAGATGCGGGGCGCGTCATAGCGCTCATGGACATCCATGATGGTTGAATACATGCAACTTGGGAGTATTTCGCGGCCCCATTTATTGCGGGGAACATTGCTGTCGCGGGCGCTTTCAAACAAGGGTGCAATGCATTTTCCTTCGACCTTTTTGCTCGAACCGCCCTTATTGTTCGCCGAAACGGCAAGCTCTCCACCGTGCCAGTCGGTTACATACTCTCGGCAATACACGTTGAGTCCAATAAAATCGACTTTACCGTCTCTGAATTCTTCTACGTCATTTGGGGATCGATAGAGCGAGACGCCAAGTTTTTCAAGGATTTCGTCCATTTCTGGCGGCAGTTGACCCTGAAGTGCTGGTGCCAGAATCATGCGATTGGCGAAAAAGTCTGCGTATCGAAATACGTCATCGGGGTGCTCGGTTGCCGGGTCGAGTTCGACAACGCCGCCATCGTGGACGGCGCCGATGATGCCGTCGTAGCCCATTTGACGATATGCTCGGACTGCGAGTGCGCTTGCGCGCATCAGGTTGTACTGAAACTGCATGTACGACTGAACGTCGAGCGATCGATTGGGGGGATAGTTGCCCAACATGTTTACGCAGTAGCTGTAGAAATGCGGCTCGTTAACGGTAGCCCAGATTTTGACGCGGTCTCCAAAGCGCTCAAAGCAAATCTTGGCGTATTTGCAGAACCACTCTGCCATGTCGTTGTTCAGCCATCCGCCTTTGCAAGCAAGCGTGAATGGCAGATCGTAATGGAACAGCGTAACGTTGGGCTCTATGCCATTTTCGAGGCAGCAATCAATGACCCGATTATAAAAATCGATACCCTTTTCATTCACTTCGCCGATACCCGTGGGGATGATTCGACTCCATGAAAGAGAGAAGCGATAGGTGTTTTGTCCGCCTTCTTTCATCATGCGGATATCTTCTTCATAGCGATGGTAGAAGTCGCAAGATACATCACCGTCAACATGGTTGATGTTCTTATTGCTTGTGTGGTTAAAGAAATCCCACTCGCCGAGGCCTTTGCCGTCTTCGTTCCAGGCACCCTCGCACTGATAAGACGCCGTGGCGGAACCCCAGAGAAACGGCATGTTGTTCACGTTGCCCATGAATCCCCTTTCCATCATTCAACACGGTGGATACGTGTGACGGAATTACGATTAAGATGACGTCAACTGATTTGAATCATAGGAGAACGACCAAAGCTGTTTGATTCAATAAATGAACCATAATATCGAGGAGAGCGGAAAGAGAGATCACGTGAATATCAATGACTTCGATGTGCTCAATCGCATTAGCTCCATCATCAACAGCGAGTTTGGGTCAAACGATGCCGCCATCGCTCGATATCTCATCGCTCACATTAGGCGTTCGAGCGAAATCAATGTTGCCGCAATAACCCGCGATGCATTCGTGACCCGTTCCGCTGTTCGTCGTTTCTGCAATCGATTGGGCTACCAGTCTCTTAGCGATTTGAAAGAATCATTTACTCAATCAGTCTTTCCAAGCGACTTAAGCCATCGAGAGGAGGAATTTGGCTACGAGGAGTACAGGGCAGAGCTCGACGTTCGCATGATCGAGATGTTCGCTGAGGTTGAAAGCGGCGTGTCCGATATCGCTATTAAGCACCTTGCCGACGAAATTGATGGCCATAAAAACGTTGAAATCTGGTGCACCAATAATGTGAGCGCCAATCTCGTACGATTTCAGCAGGAAATGTTTTATGCGGGCAAGATAGTTCGCATAGTTGCTGGGGCTAACGTCGCGGAATTGAAAAACATGGGAGACGCTTCGCAGTCATTGATAATTCTCGTATCGGTCTCCGGGCTATTTGCGTCACAGGCGCGAGAGTATCTTGATTGCCGTTCGGGCAGGAAGATTCTAATTACTGCGTTTAGCAACGATGACAAATCGAGGTCTTTTGACCGTGTATATCGTCTTGGCAATGCGGGAAACGGAATTGACCGACTCGGCGTTTATTCGAAATACGCCATGACCTATTTCTTCGACTTGCTATCGTCGTGTTACTTGAGCCGCTACCCCTGCACCAAGGGGGAGCCGCTCTATGGGTCTACTTTGGTCTGGCCCGAGTAGTAGCGGCTCTATAGTTCTCCCGTCTGGAGAATGAGAGTGGATAATCTCCAACTTTGGGCTTAGAGCCGCGCTAAAAGCGGGAGATTATCCACGCTTGAACGTGCCGTGGAAGCACGATCGCGACCTATGTAATAGTGCAAGGTAATAGTGCAAGAGGGTTGTTATCAAAGGTCGGTGCAGCAGATGTACTCCACTATGCCAAAGTGTTCCCTCGGGAAATGTCACCGCTACATGCAAATCCACCGTCCTCTATATCCAAACTCAGCAAAACAGCAGGTCAAAGGTATATAGATACGCCCGGCACCGTGTATCTAGAGGTTTTCGTTGACAGCCCCCAAGGTTGCATCGTATTATCTTTTTCGTTCGCGGGGGCGGCGGTCCAAAAGACCAAAGAACCTGCGGATACTTGAACGATTGGGAGTTTGCCCGAGTGGTTAATGGGGACGGGCTGTAAACCCGTTGGCTCTGCCTACATAGGTTCGAATCCTATAGCTCCCACCCGTCAAGTGCCTGTATAGCTCAGTCGGTAGAGCACTTCGTTGGTAACGAAGAGGTCACCAGTTCAAGTCTGGTTGCAGGCTCCATCCGGCGGTGTAGCTCAGTTGGTTAGAGCACACGGTTCATACCCGTGGCGTCACTGGTTCGAATCCAGTCACCGCTACCATAGGTAACACGGTGGCTTCTCAATAGTATGTTGAGAGGCCACTATGGTATAAAGGCAAAGTCCCGTCCGGGGACGACCTGTTAAGAGGAGGGCTTTATGGCCAAAGAGAAGTTTGAGCGCACTAAGCCGCATGTTAACATCGGCACCATTGGTCACGTCGACCACGGCAAGACCACGCTGACCGCCGCCATCACCAAGGTTCTCTCCGAGACCGAGGGCTGCAAGGCTGACTTCACTGCGTTCGAGAACATCGACAAGGCTCCCGAGGAGCGCGAGCGCGGCATCACGATTTCCGTCTCCCACGTTGAGTACGAGACTGCTGCCCGTCACTACGCTCACGTTGACTGCCCGGGCCACGCTGACTACGTCAAGAACATGATTTCCGGTGCTGCTCAGATGGACGGCGCTATCCTGGTCATCGCTGCTACCGACGGCCCCATGGCTCAGACCCGCGAGCACATCCTGCTCGCCCGTCAGGTCGGCGTTCCCTACATCGTCGTCTTCCTGAACAAGTGTGACATGGTCGACGATGACGAGCTCATCGACCTCGTCGAGATGGAGACCCGTGAGCTCCTCTCCGAGTACGATTTCCCCGGCGACGACATCCCCGTCATCCGTGGTTCTGCTCTGGGCGCTCTCGAGGGTGACGCCAAGTGGATGGACGCCATTCGCGAGCTCATGAAGGCCGTCGACGAGTACATCCCGACGCCTGCTCGTAACAACGACCTCCCGTTCCTGATGGCCGTTGAGGACGTTATGACCATCTCCGGTCGTGGTACCGTTGCTACCGGCCGTGTCGAGCGCGGTGAGCTCAAGCTCAACGAGCCCGTCGAGATCGTCGGCATCAAGGATACCCAGAACACTGTCGTTACCGGTATCGAGATGTTCCGTAAGTCCATGGACTTCTGCGAGGCTGGCGACAACGTCGGTCTGCTGCTCCGCGGCATCAAGCGCGAGGACATCGAGCGCGGCCAGGTTCTCTGCAAGCCCGGTTCGGTTACCCCGCACACCAAGTTCACCGGCGAGATCTACGTTCTGACCAAGGAGGAGGGCGGTCGTCACACCCCGTTCTTCGATGGTTATCGTCCTCAGTTCTACTTCCGTACCACCGACGTTACCGGTACGGTCAAGCTCCCCGAGGGCACCGAGATGGCTATGCCTGGTGACCACATCACCATCGAGGGCGACCTCATTCACCCGATCGCCATGGAGGAGGGCCTGCGCTTTGCTATCCGCGAGGGTGGCCACACCGTCGGTTCGGGCATCGTCTCCACGATCATTGAGTAAATTAGCTCTCTGATATAGCTGACTTAGAGAACCCGGCACTTATATGGGTGCCGGGTTCTTTTCTGCAATGGTTATTGTGCCGTTGCTGGTGTCGAGAGGATCGATAATGGTTCTGGTGCACCGTCGATTAGATCTCGCTGGCTCCATTGATGTGTTCCAAATATGAATGGATCCACCGAGAACCAATTGATTCGAGGTTTTCATTGACAGCACTTACATAGAGCTGATAAAGTACCATCTCGTGCCCGTACGGGGCGGATATGAAAGGTTCAGGATACATGCGTACTCTAGTTACTCTTGCGTGCACTGAGTGCAAGCGCCGCAACTATACGACCACCAAGAACAAGGCGAACATGCCTGATCGTATGGAGATCAAGAAGTATTGCCCCTGGTGCCGTCACCACACGCTGCACAAAGAGACTCGCTAGTCTCTAGTCACATACGCCAGTAGTTCAATTGGTAGAGCATCGGTCTCCAAAACCGAGTGTTGAGGGTTCGAGTCCTTCCTGGCGTGCCAGTCATTATTCCGTAAGCTCCCAATTGGGGGCTTACGGTTTACTCATGTATAAGCGCATTGCGCGGAGGTAACCCAAATGGCCAACAAGAAGAACAAGAAGAAGGCTCAGCAGCCGGCACCTGCCAACAACGCTGCCGCCAACTCCAAGGTTGAGGCCAAGAAGGCCGTTGCCAAGAAGAACGAGAAGGCTGCGAAGTCCAAGAAGAACGAGAAGCCTGGTTTCTTCGCCCGCACCAAGAAGTATTTCGCTTCGGTCAAGTCCGAGATGAAGCGTGTCACGTGGCCCGATAAGAAGGAGCTCGTGAACTACTCGGTCGTCGTTTGCGCTTCTCTGATCGTCGTCGGCGTCGTCATCGCTCTGCTCGATGCTGGCTTTGGCGAGGCTCTTGCTCTGTTCTCTGGATTGAGGGGCTAAACCATGTCTAAGCGTTGGTACGTCGTTCACACTTACTCTGGATACGAGAACCGCGTTAAGTCCGATCTCGAGCATCGCATCGAGACTATGGGCATGCAGGACCGTATCTTTGATATCGAGATTCCTATGGAGCGCGTCACCGAGATTAAAGAGGGTGGCAAGCGTGAGACCAAGGATTCCAAGATCTTCCCGGGTTATGTCCTGGTCCGCATGGAGATGGATGACGATGCATGGACGTGTGTTCGCAACACGCCCGGCGTCACCGGTTTCCTGGGCGGCAACGGCAAGCCCGCTCCGCTTTCCCGCGACGAGTACAATAAGATGACTCGTCGTCCCGGTAAGGGCGATTCGCCCAAGCGCACCTCGGTTGATATTGAGGTCGGCACGTCCGTCCGCGTCACCGATGGCCCGCTTACCGACTTTGATGGCAAGGTCTCCGAGGTTAACACCGAGGCAGGCAAGCTCAAGGTCACGCTGATGATCTTTGGCCGCGAGACGCCGGTAGAGCTCGACTTTAACCAGGTCGCTGTCATCGCTTAAGTTTTCGTCCGTTCGCGCGAGCGTGCTTCTTCTGTGACTGCTCATCTCAGGAGTGCTTCTAACACGTGCGTGCTTACGATATAGCAAGTACTTCACACTCGTGATTCGAAAGGAATGACCATGGCTGAGAAGAAGGTTGCCAACGTCATTAAGCTCCAGATTCCTGCTGGTGCAGCTAACCCCGCTCCTCCCGTCGGCCCCGCCCTGGGCGCTGCTGGCGTGAACATCATGCAGTTCTGCCAGGCCTTTAACGCCGAGACGCAGGACAAGAAGGGCGACATCATCCCCGTTGAGATTTCTGTCTACGAGGATAAGTCCTTCTCCTTCATCACCAAGACCCCGCCGGCGGCTCACCTCATCAAGAAGGAGCTGAACCTCAAGTCTGGTTCCGCTAAGCCCCAGGCCGACAAGGTCGGTCAGCTCTCCCAGGAGCAGCTCACCAAGATCGCCGAGATCAAGATGCCGGACCTCAATGCCAACGACATTGACGCCGCCAAGAAGATCATCGCCGGTACCGCCCGCTCCATGGGCGTCACCATCGCTGAGTAGCGATTTCTTTAGGTAATGACGGGTGCTCCAACCGGGGCGCCCGTTAAATGTGTGCAATAGGGCACACGATACGATGTGGGAGGGCTTACGCCCGTTTAACCACAGGAGGTAATGCACATGGCTAAGCATGGTAAGAGCTATAACGCCGCTGCCGAGAAGATCGACCGCGCCACGCTCTACACCCCCCTTCAGGCTGCCAAGCTCATCAAGGAGCTCGACACCGCCAAGTTCGACGAGACCGTCGAGGCCCACTTCCGTCTGGGCGTCGATACTCGTAAGGCTGACCAGAACATTCGTGGTTCCATCTCCCTGCCCCACGGCACCGGCAAGACCATTCGTGTTGCCGTCTTCGCCGAGGGCGAGAAGGCTCGCGAGGCCGAGGCTGCCGGCGCCGACATCATCGGTTCCGACGAGCTCGTCGCCCAGATTCAGAAGGGCGAGATCAACTTCGACGCCGCTATCGCTACGCCGAACATGATGGCCAAGGTTGGCCGCATCGGTAAGATCCTTGGTCCCCGTGGCCTCATGCCGAACCCCAAGCTCGGCACCGTGACCATGGACGTCGCCAAGATGGTCTCCGAGCTCAAGGCCGGCCGCGTTGAGTATCGCGCCGACCGCTACGGCATCTGCCACGTGCCCCTGGGCAAGAAGTCCTTCTCCGAGCAGCAGCTCGTCGAGAACTACGCCGCCCTGTACACCGAGATCCTGCGCGTCAAGCCCTCTTCTGCTAAGGGCAAGTACGTCAAGTCCATCTCCGTGTCTTCCACCATGGGCCCTGGCGTCAAGGTCGATCCCGCTGTCCAGCGTGACTTCCTGGCTGAGTAACTGCTAGTTACTGCCTGAGCAAAGCAAGCATTGCTAAAGAAACCCGGTTCTGCCTCGTGCAGGACCGGGTTTCTTGCTATCGCGTCAAAAGCACCACAAAGGGGACGGTCTCCCCTTTGTGGTGGTTACCAGGGTGTTCTGGCTGTTGAGGACTCGATGGCATCGTGGCGTTTGAGCTCGCGGCGCATGGTTTGCGAATTGAGCCAGGCTGCCTGCCAGCCACGGATGGGGTAGCGCGTCTGGTCGAGCTCAAACTGCGTATAGCCGCAGGCGTTGATGATCGTCGTTCCACACACATGCTGCCGCTTGCGCTGAAAATCGTAACCGTAGCTTTGGTGTACATGCCCATGCACCATGTAGTCGGCCCCCCAGGACTCAAGCGCCGTGTTAAAGCACTCAAACCCTCGATGCGGCAGATCGTCCAGATCACCCATACCGGCGGCGGGTGCATGGGTAAGCAGAATGTCGCACCCGCCGACCATCCTAACCTTACGCG
This sequence comes from uncultured Collinsella sp., assembly GCA_900547715.1. GTDB lineage: Bacteria > Actinomycetota > Coriobacteriia > Coriobacteriales > Coriobacteriaceae > Collinsella. The sequence continues at coordinate 12,846 of URHU01000038.1, forward strand.
ACAGCTTACGCATGCGCTTGGACATCTCGCGTTCGGTGTACATGTTGGCGCCGTCGCGATAACGCATGGACCCGCCAAGGCCCGCAATGCGAATCCCTCGGTACGTGTACACGCTGTCTTCCACGCAGATACATCCGCCCGGTGCATGACGTGCGTAGCGATCATCGTGATTGCCGCGCACGTAGATGAGCGGCTTGTTGATGACCGTAACCAAAAACTCAAGATAGTCCGGGTCCAGATCGCCGGCGGACAAAATCAGGTCGACTCCCTCAAAGCGTTCCTTGCGAAAGCACTCCCAAAGGCATCGTTCTTCGGTATCGGCTATGGCAAGGATTTTCATAGGGCAGGGACTTTCGGCTCATCGTCGAGCTGCGGAATGGTGCCTACCACGTTATCCGCCAGCCAATTCATCTCGACAATCTGCGTGCTCGGCAGCGGAGGAAAGCCTTCGATCTGTACCACGCCGTTCTGGCTGTGGAGCTCGCCGCCAAAGGGGTTGATGGATCCCTCGACAATGCCGTTGCGGAGCAACTGCACGAGTTTGCGCGTCTGGTAGGGTAGGCCCGGAGCGTAACGGATGTCGATAACGCCGGAGCTCATGCCGTACCAGTAGTTGACGGCGCGCACTTGGTTGTCATCGCTGGTCTCGTCCCACGTGCCGTGCAGAAGGCTGCGAACGATGAGCTCGTAGTAACGGCCCCAGTTCCATACCGGCATGGCGATGCCGGAAACCTTGCCATCGACCAGGCGGTGGAGGCCGTAGGCCGTGGGGTCTTCGAGCGACTTTGACATGTCAGCGCCGGTCATGACGCTCACGCCTTCGCGGCACATGGCCTCGGCAAGACCGCCGGCGGGCACATCGCCCCAGGTGAGGATAATTTGCGCGCGGGGGTCGAGCAGCGAGGCGCCGATGGCAAAGGCATTGATCTCGCTGAGCGCGCCGGATGCGAAGACCGACGCGTGGTAGCCGATGCGATGGTTGTCCGCCATGCTGGCGGCAAGGGCGCCCAGGAGGAACTTGGCCTCGTACATCTTGCCAAAGTACGAACGAACGCTTTGGTGGGGAAGGCCGATAGAGCAGTTAAGGAACCGAACCTGGGGATACTCAACGGCAGCTCTGAGCGTGTATTCCATCAGGCGGTGCGAGGTCGAGAAGATGACGCTGTCTCCATGTTTGACAGCCGTTTCCACGGCGGCGTAGAACACGTCCGGATCGTGACAGTCCTCGAACGCCTCGGTGCGCACGATACCGTCAAAGTGCTCATCGAGATACTGACGTCCTTGGTCGTGCAGACTGTCCCAGCTCGACGCCGCACAGGGGAACTCATGGATAAAGGCGATACGCAGGGGGTTGGCCGCCGAATAGACAGTCTTGCCCATAAAGAAGTTGAGCACGCCGGAGGTGGACTTGGCGGGCGACTCCTCCTCATCGACGCTCGGCGCTTCGACAAGATCGACCTTGTCCTCGTCATTTTTGCCGGCAATGACCAGCTCGCGCCAAATCTTGCACAGGCGGTTTACGACGATATCCGTCGGCGTATCCAGTAGGCGGTCCTGGTTGTACACATTGAGGTAGACGAGCATGGCGTCGGCGGGCGTAATGTCCAGGTGGTCGCCGCCTGCGCGAAGGTAGGCGCGCTTAAAGAGCAGGAAGGTGTGGCGCAGGTAGTCGACCTTTTTCTGCGGCCATTTTTCGATAAGGTTCTGACCGAGCATCTTGGCGAGCGTCTCGTAGCTTCCCTCACGCGAGAACTCGATCTCGTATAGGGGGCAGACGCGCCAAAACGCGCAGAATTCACCGTACAGGCGGCTTTCGACGGAATCCCATGTGCCGGGGTAGAGACGGGTGACCCTGGCCGAAACCGTTGGAGCGTCCAGGAATTTGAGGACACTGACGCGTTTGTTGCCTTCCTGGACATAGAACCGATGCATGAACTCGGTGACGATGATGGGGTCGCGATAGCCCTCGGTTACCTGGATGTCGTAGAGGTTGGACCACTTGCGGGCGAACTCGGTGTTAAACGGCAGCAGGGGCATAAAGTTGCATGAAAAGGCGGACTGACGGCCTTTGGTGACCGTGCCGACGACCATTTCGAGCGGAATATCCCGCAGGCCGACGCTCACTCGCTGACCTAAGGGGAGCTGAACAACCAAGCTATCGAGGTCCGTAAGGTATGGATGCTCGCTTTGGCTAATGGCGCGACGGCGTCCCTGTTCGCCGCGCTTGCGTGCTTGACGATAGGCCTCTTCCATGGTGTCTACTCCCTTAGTCGTTTAAACAACGATATGAACCATGGTACCACGAATGAAAACCACTACAAAGATGCCTGTCCCCTTTGCGGTGGTTTAGGCGATGATGGGGGCGATGGCGCGGATGCAGGCGTCGGCTGCCGTGAAAGTAGTGCTGTCGTCGCTGACGATAAAGATGATCTTTCCTTTGATGCCAAAGTCGCCGATTTCGCTAAAGAGTACGTAGGGCTCCTTGTCAAAGCCCGAGATGGGCGAGACGGCCGTTTTGGTTGCGCTCGTGAGCTCGTCTGCCAGCGCGTCAAGGGAAGCCCACTTAGACGTGTCCTTTACGGCAACGGGCACGGCCACGCGCCCAAAGGGCATCAAATGCACGAGCGTGTTCTTGGAGATGTTGGAATTGGGCACAATGATGGTCTGTCCACAGGCATCCTCAATCGTTGTATGGCGCCAAGTGATGTCTTGGACAACGCCGGATACGCCGCCGACCTCGATATTGTCGCCGGGTTTGATGATGCCCATAAACGTCACCTGCATGCCGCCGATAAGGTTTGACAGCGTGTCCTGAAAGCCGAGCGAGATGGCGATGCCGCCGACGCCAAGAGCGGCGACGAGGGCGTTTGCGTTAATGCCAAAACAGTTGTCGAGGATAAAGCTGCCGCCAATCATCCAGATGACGGCGCGCGCGATGTTGATGAAGATACTCGATGCCGGAAGCGGGTTATCGTCTCGGTTGAGCAGATGGTTCAGGGTCTTGGATACGACCTTGGCGGCGACGGCGGTGCCTATCGCCAAGATGACGGCCCAGATGATGTTGTGGACCCACCGTTGCTCAAAGAAATGAAGAATCGGCTCAAACAATTCCATGTAGGGAAAACCTCCTTATGATCGTCCAACCATGATACCCACCAAGAAGCCCGTCCGATCACATCGGACGGGCCGATAACTTGAGATGGGGTGGCCGCGGTGGCGTAAGCTGGGGCGCCGGCGAGCACGCCGGCAAGGAGTGCGGCGGTCAAGGCGAGACGGGGAAGAGAGCTTCTCGTGGCAGTTTCCGTAGTCCTTAGCCAGAATGTCTGGTTGAATATCGGATTATCGACATAATATGCGAAAACCGCCGCAAGGGCGTCTGTCCCTTAGCGGCGGTTTTGACGTTTGCGCAGATAAAACCTGCCAAAATAAACCTGTCCCTTTTTGGCAGGTTTTAGCTCAGCAGCATGCGGTCGTTGGCGAGCTCGCCGCCCGAGACCTCCTCGAACTTCTGCAGCAGGTCGGCTACGGTGAGCGACTTCTTCTCATTGCCCGCCACGTCGTAGATCACGTGGCCTTCGTGCATCATGATCAGACGGTTGCCCAGACGGATGGCGTCGTTCATGTTGTGCGTGACCATGAGCGTGGTCAGGTGGTTCTCGTCGACGATCTCCTCGGTCAGGTTAAGCACCTGTCTCTTATACACATCTGACGCTGCCGACGATCTTACGCGTGTAG
>URHU01000039.1:0-16489 GCA_900547715.1 uncultured Collinsella sp.
ACGCCCGCCTTGGAGGCAGCGTAGTTGGCCTGCCCGGCATTGCCCATCAGGCCCACAACCGAGCTCATGTTGATGACGCAACCGCCGCGCTGGCGCATAAAGGTCTTGGTGAGTGCGCGCGTCGTATTGAACGTGCCCTTGAGATTGACATCGAGCACGCGGTCGAAGGCATCGTCACCCAAACGCATGAGCAGGCCGTCGCGCGTGATGCCGGCGTTGTTGACGAGCGCCCAAATGGAGCCAAAGTCGTTGAGGACCGCTTCCACGCACGCATTGACGGCAGCGGGGTCTGCCACGTCGCATTGATATGCGCGCGCCGTGGCGCCAACCATCTCGCAGGCTCCGCATGTCTCGCGCGCGGCATCGACGCTACCGGCATAGACGACGGCAATATCAAAGCCGTCCTCCGCCAAGCCAACCGCACAAGCGCGGCCGATTCCCCGCGAGCCGCCCGTGACCAGTGCCACACGGCGTGAGTCGTTGCGCTCGAGCGCGCCGTTGTTCAAGTTGCCCATGTCATTCCTTTCGGGTTACAGCCCTGTGGGCTATGTGAGCTCATCGGCAATAGCTGCGACCTGCTCGGCCGTTTCGCACGAATACACGCGAACGTCGCTCAGCGTACGCTTGACCAGGCCCGACAGTGTTTTGCCAGGACCGACCTCAATAAACGTGTCGATGCCCTGATCCTGCAGAGTATGCAGCGTGTCGACCCAGCGAACGGCATTGCTCACCTGGTTGGCCAAGACATCCGATACTGCTCGCGAGTCCGCCGGATAGGGCGCCGCCGTCATATTTGCCATGACCGGAATCAGCAGCGGAGACGGCGCGTGGCCGGCTTGGATATACGTCGCCAGTCCCTCAGTCGCCTCGGCCATATAGGGGCTATGGAATGCACCCGACACCGCGACCTTCATGGCCCGGCCGCCAGCCTCTTTTACTAGGACGTCGAGGGTCTGCAGCGCATCGGGCGCTCCGGCCACAACCGTCTGCTGGGGACTGTTGTAGTTGACCGGCCAGCAGTCCTCGCCGGCCTGTTTTGCCAGACCCTCGACTTGCGCCGCATCGAGCTTGATGACGGCGCGCATGCCGCCCGGATGGCGCTCGGCAGCCGCGGCCATCAGCGCCGCGCGCTCGCACACAAGCCCAAAGCCCGCTCGCGTATCGAACGCCCCCGCAAAGGTGAGCGCGGCGACCTCGCCCAGCGAGAATCCCGCACAGGCGGCAGGTACCACGCCGCGCTCACGCAGGGCGGCAGCCGCTGCCAGGTCGTGAACGAACACGCACGGCTGCGTGTTCTCGGTCTGCGAGAGCTCCTCCTTGGAGGCACTCCGGCACTGCTCGCTGGTCCCCGGGCGCACCTCGTCGGCAATGGTGAACACCTCGGCGGCCGCCGGCGATGTCTCGATCAGGTCGACGCCCATCGCGGGGTGTTGGGCACCCTGGCCGGCAAACAGAAACGCTACGCTACCCATGCGCACGCACCCTTCAGGACGTGCTCGGCGCCATCGACCAGGTCGTCAACGATTTCGCGTGCGCTCTGGCGCTCGCTAACCATGCCGGCAATCTGTCCACACAAAAACGAACCCTCTTCGTAATTGCCGTCCTTGGCAGCCTTACGCAGCGCGCCGGTTCCCATAGCACCGAGCTCCTCGGCACTCGCACCGGAACCCTCGCTCTTGGCGTAGGCGTTGGTAAAGGGGCTCTTGAGAGCACGCACCGGGTGTCCTGTCGAGCGGCCGGTCGCACGCGTCGAAGTGTCGTTGGCCTTCAGGACCATCTCCTTGTACTGCTCCGATACGGTGCACTCGTCTGCGACCAGAAAGCGCGTACCCACCTGGACGCCGGCAGCGCCCAGCATAAAGGCGGCCGCCACGCCGCGGCCGTCGGCAATACCGCCCGCTGCCACCACGGGGATATCGACCGCATCGACGACCTGCGGCACCAGCGCCATCGTCGAGGTCTCGCCAATATGGCCGCCCGATTCGGCGCCCTCGGCAACAACCGCCGTGGCTCCACGACGCGCCACGAGGCGCGCCAGCGCCACCGAAGCCACAACGGGGATGACCTTGATGCCCGCATCGTTCCAAGCTTTCATGTACCTGGTGGGATTACCGGCACCAGTCACCACAACGGGCACCTGCTCATCGATCACAACCTGTGCGACCTCGTCGGCAAACGGGCTCATGAGCATGACGTTCACGCCAAAGGGCTTGTCCGTCTTGGTGCGCAGCTCATGAATCTGGTCGCGAAGCCAATTGGCGTCGGCATTCATAGCCGCGATGATGCCTAGGCCGCCCGCCTCGGATACGGCCGATGCCAGCGAGGCGTCGGCAATCCAGGCCATACCGCCCTGGAACACGGGCTTTTCGATGCCGAGCAGATCGCAGAGAGGAGTCTTGAGCATCACTACTTCTCCAATGCCGCCTCGACCGTATCGGCGAACTCGCCGACCGTCTTGGGGTTCTCCTCGGTATCGAGCTGGATACCAAACTCGTCCTCGACGGCGACGAGGATCTCAACGGTGCCCAGACTGTCGAGACCAATCTCCTCGAGCGTGGACTCGGGCTTCATCTCAACATCGTCAAGACCGGCGGTCTCGCGGATAACGTCGCAAACGCGCTCGAAGGTCTTCTGATCTGCCATGGTAGTTCTCCTTTGGTTGTGCCCTGGGGCATTTTTCTTACGTATGTGCAACTACTTCCAGCGAAGCAGGTAGCCACCTATATCCAGACCGGCGCCAAATCCAACCAAGGCGATGGCGTCGCCCGTGTGAAGCGCACCGGCGTTTGCCAGCCGGTCGAGGGCAAGCGGAATGCAGGCGCTCGAAATGTTGCCGGTCTCGCGCAGCGTTCGAACCACGCGCTCGTCTGGCACGCCGAGGCGCTTGACCGCCTGACTCAGGATTCGTTCGTTAGCCTGATGGAATACAAAATGATCGATGTCTTCGACCGAAATGCCCGCATCGATCGCAAGCTTATGGACCGTGTCGCAGATGGCGTTGACGCCGAACTTGAACACGCGGCGGCCATTCATGGACAGCACGCTCGCGCTATCTGCGGAGGCCTTAAACGGCGAGGTGCCGACCAGGCCGGGAACGCGCAACGTCTCGACGTCGGGTGCCGTCGAAAGCTCAACGGCAAGGGGGCTGTCTCCCCCAGCCCCAATCACTGCGGCGCCTGCCCCATCGCCAAAGAGCACGCAGGTGGCGCGATCGGTCCAGTCGAGCGCGCGCGTCATCTGCTCGGCTGCAACGACCAGCACGTGCTCGGCACGACCGCGGGCGATATAGCCCTCGGCGACATCGAGCGCAAATACGAAGCCGGCGCAGGCCGCCGAGACATCGAAGGCAGGACACGTCGCGCCAAGTCGCTCAGCAACGGCACACGCCTCAGCGGGAACAAGGTGGTCACCCGTCGTCGTCGAACAGACGATCAGATCCAGCTGGCTCGCGTCGATTCCGGACACCTGGAGTGCCCGCTCGCTCGCCGCTACGGCAAGGTCGTCAAGTGACTCGGTGGTGCAGACGTGGCGGCTCTTGATACCTGTGCGGGTAAAAATCCACTCATCCGAGGTATCGAGGAACTCAGACAGCTCGTCATTGGAAACACTGCGCTCAGGAAGCGCCGAGCCTGTTCCAAGAATCGTGAAACCCATCACTAGCCTCCTTTGAGTTGTTGACGTGTTTACATCGACCAAGAGAGGATAACGCATTTCAGTCTTTGTTGACGTGTTAACATTAAATTGTCCAAATGCGACAAAGGCTTCACATTGTGTCTATCTCTCGACACCATTACGCGATTGCCTTATTAACTTAGGAGGTAGCAACCATTATGGATGCCAAATTAACGATAGTCGACGTAACCGGATCGACCAACGATGACCTGCTCGAAGCAGGAAAACAGGGAGCGCCGCACGGCACAGGACTTGCCGCCCGGGCTCAAACAGCAGGACGCGGCCGGCGCGGGCACAAGTGGGACTCAACCGTCGGCAACTTATTGCTTTCGCTTGTCCTGCGCCCATGCGTTAATCCTGCAAAGTTCTCTGGTCTTGCCGCCGTCAGCGGCCTAGCGGTACTCGAGGCGCTCGAAAAGCAGGGTCTTGCAAACGAGATTCGCCTTAAATGGCCCAACGATCTGGTCGCGCGAGGACGCAAGCTCGGCGGCATTCTGGTCGAGGCCGCACGCGATAACAATGGCATGCCCTTCGCTGTCTGCGGCATTGGCGTCAATGTGAACTATGTGCCCGCGGAGGTTCCCGATGGCGGCCTGCCGGCAATCGGCCTGTCAGACCTCAACAAGAACGTTCCCGCGGTCGACATGCTCCTCGATGAGGTCTATCACGCAGTTATAGATACTGTAGATGCTTGGGCAGAGCGCCTCAACGCCAAGGAAGAAGACGCCGGTCCGCTCGCACCCGTCCACGACGAATATATCGCTCACCTCAATTGGATCGGAGAGCACGTTATCGCCCGCTCCCCCGCTGGGGATGAGCTGGCGCGTGGCATCTTTCAAACGGTCGATGGCTTTGGTCGCGCGTGCATCGAAACGGAAGACGGCTTTCGATCCTTCCATTTTGAGGAAGCATCGCTGCGTCCCTTGAGCGAATAGGGCGCCGCAACCACCTACTCGGCAGCATTACCCCGCAGTCCAAACCATCATTCAAAACAAAAGGGCCCCGCTGCCGTTACGGCAGCGGGGCCCTTTAAGCTATGAGCGATATCGCTTAGAGCTTGATGTCGATGTCGACGCCAGCGGGGAGGTCGAGACGCATGAGCGAATCAACGGTGCCCGAAGTGGGGTCGAGGATGTCGATGAGGCGCTTGTGAGTGCGCATCTCGAACTGCTCACGGGAGTCCTTGTTCACGTGCGGCGAGCGGATAACCGTGTACAGGTTACGCTCGGTGGGCAGGGGGACAGGACCGGAAACGCGAGCGCCGGTCTTCTGAGCGGTCTCGACGATGAGCTTCGCGGACTGATCGACGACCTCGTGATCATAGCCCTTGAGGCGAATGCGGATCTTCTGGGTAGCCAACTTAAACCTCCAAAGAGTGCGAGAGATGTTCTCGCGGATTACGTAACAGGGAGCTCGAACTTAGGCGTTCTTGCTCATGACCTCGTCCACGATGGACTTGGGCGCGGGCTCATAAGAGTCGAACTGCATCGTGTAGGATGCACGGCCCTGGGTCTGGGAGCGAAGGTCGGTAGCGTAACCGAACATCTCGCCCAGCGGCACCTTGGCACGGATGAGCTTGCTGTTCTTGCGATCCTCCATGCCCTCGATCTTGCCGCGGCGACCGGAGAGGTTGCCCATAACGTCGCCCATGTACTGCTCAGGGGTCTCGACCTCAACAGCCATGATCGGCTCGAGCAGCTGCGGATCGGACTTCTTGAGGGCGTCCTTGATAGCCATGGAACCGGCGATCTTGAAGGCGGCCTCGGAGGAGTCGACCTCGTGGTAAGAACCGTCGAACAGGGTGACCTTAACGTCGAGGACCGGGAAGCCGGCGATAACACCGGTGTTCAGGGCCTCCTGGATGCCCTTGTCGATGGACGGGATGTACTCCTTGGGTACGACGCCGCCGACGATAGCGTTGACGAACTCGTAGCCGAAGCCCTCCTCCATCTTCTCGAGCTTGATGACGGCGTGGCCGTACTGACCGCGACCGCCGGACTGACGGACGAACTTGCCCTCAGCCTTCTCGACGTCGTGACCAGCGGTCTCGCGGTAGGCAACCTGGGGCTTACCGACGTTAGCGTCAACCTTGAACTCGCGGAGCAGACGGTCGACGATGATCTCGAGGTGCAGCTCGCCCATGCCGGCGATGATGGTCTGGCCGGTCTCGTGGTTGGTGGACACCTGGAAGGTCGGATCCTCCTCGGCGAGCTTGGTCAGAGCCAGGGACATCTTGTCCTGCTCGGCCTTGGTCTTGGGCTCGATGGCAACGTCGATAACGGGCTTAGCGAACTCGATCTTCTCGAGGACGATCTCCTTGCCCTCTTCGCACAGGGTGTCACCGGTGGTGGAGTTCTTGAAGCCGACGCAAGCGACGATGTCGCCGGCGGCAGCGTCGTCACGGTCGATACGCTCGGCGGCGTTCATCTCGAGGATGCGGCCGAGGCGCTCACGCTGACCGTTGGAAGCGTTGACCACGTAGGAGCCGGACTCGGCACGGCCGGAGTAAACGCGGACATAGGTGAGCTTACCGACGAACGGGTCGGTCATGATCTTGAAGACCAGGCCGGAGAAGGGCTCGTCGAAGGAAGGATGACGCTGAATCTCCTCGCCGGTGTCCGGATCGGTACCGGTGACGGCCTCAACGTCGAGCGGGCTGGGCAGGTAGTCGACGACAGCGTCGAGCAGCTCCTGAACGCCCTTGTTCTTGTAGGCGGAACCCACGAAGACGAGGTTGAGCTCGTTGGCCAGAACGCCCTTGCGCAGAGCAGCCTTGAGCTCCTCGACGGTGAAGTCCTCCTCCATGAGGATCTTCTCCATGAGCTCGTCGTCAAAGCTGGCAGCAGCGTCAAGGAGCTCCTCGCGCTTGGTGGCAGCGATGTCGGCAAACTCAGCCGGGATCTCGTCCATCGGCTCGGGGTAGGTCATACCCTTCTCGTCGGCCTTGAAGTCCCATGCAGTCATGGTGACCAGGTCGATGACGCCCCAGAAGTTGTCCTCGGCGCCCATCGGGACCTGAGCGGCCACGGCGTTAGCATCGAGACGATCCTTCATGGTCTCGATAGCGTTGAAGAAATCAGCGCCCACACGGTCATACTTGTTGATGAAGGCGATACGGGGGACGTTGAAGGTAGAAGCCTGACGCCAAACGGTCTCAGACTGGGGCTGAACGCCGGCAACGGCGTCGAAGACGGCGACAGCGCCATCGAGGACGCGCAGGCAGCGCTCGACCTCGGCGGTGAAGTCAACGTGGCCCGGGGTGTCGATGATCTGGATGCGGTAGTCCTTACCGTCCTTGTTCCAGAAACAGGTGGTAGCAGCGGAGGTAATGGTTACGCCGCGCTCCTGCTCCTGAACCATCCAGTCCATGGTGGCAGCGCCCTCATGGACCTCACCGATCTTGTGGGTCTTACCGGTGTAGTAAAGAATACGCTCGGTCGTGGTGGTCTTACCGGCATCGATGTGGGCCATGATGCCGATGTTACGGGTATCGGAAAGCTTGTACTTAGGCTTAGCCATGTTAGTTCCTTACCTTAACTTACCAACGATAGTGAGAGAACGCGCGGTTGGCCTCGGCCATCTTGAAGACGTCCTCACGCTTCTTGACGGAAGCGCCCAGGCCGTTGGAAGCGTCGAGGATCTCGTTGGCGAGACGCTCGGCCATGGTCTTCTCCTTGCGAGCGCGGGAGAAGTTGACGATCCAGCGGATACCCAGAGCGGTGGAACGACGGGAGTTGACCTCCATCGGGACCTGATAGGTAGCGCCACCGACACGCTTGGGCTTAACCTCGAGCGTGGGCTTGACGTTGTCCATAGCCTTCTTGAAGGTAGCGAGAGCGTCGCCACCCTCGGACTTCTCGGCAACGATCTCGAAAGCGGTGTAAACGATGCGCTCAGCGGTGGCCTTCTTGCCGTCAAGAAGGACCTTGTTGATGAGCTGAGTCACCAGGCGGTTGTTGTAAACGGCGTCAGGCTGAACCTCACGACGATTAGCTGCTGCACGACGCGGCATGTGAAATCTCCTTAAGTGTCTACCGTGCGGCGCTTAGGCGGCACACGGCGAAAGTATCAAATCGTTATCTGGCTTATTTGGCCTTGGGGCGCTTAGCACCGTACTTGGAACGGGCCTGCATACGGTTCTGGACCGGAGCAGCGTCGTAGGCGCCACGGATGACGTGATAACGGACACCAGGGAGGTCACGGACACGACCGCCGCGGACGAGCACGATGGAGTGCTCCTGCAGGTTGTGGCCCTCACCCGGGATGTAAGCAGTAACTTCGATGCCGTTGACAAGGCGAACACGGGCAACCTTACGAAGAGCCGAGTTCGGCTTCTTGGGGCTCGTGGTGAAGACGCGGGTGCACACGCCGCGCTTCTGGGAGTTGTGCTGCAGAGCAGCGTTCTTGGACTTCTTGGGCACGGAACGACGGCCCTGGCGAACCAGCTGGTTAATAGTAGGCAAAGCGTACTCCTTCTCGAATGATTCCAGCTTTCTGTAAAGTGCAACGGCTTGAATCGAGGGGTCAGCATCCCCCTACGAAACACGCAGTTCGATAGGATACGTGGCGTTAGCTGTGTCGTCAACAGACCACGCCGCCGGGCGTATCCTAAAATACCCACATTTCCGCAAAGCCTACACAAAAGGAATCCCCTTCTGTGCGCGTGGGCGGATTCCCCCCTTGGGAAGCGGCCCAGACTTTACGAATAAACGATGGTAAAGGGTACTTCTGTTTCGGTCTCTCCTGTTGATGTGTACCTCGTGCCCTCAAGGGTTACCGAGACCACTTGATCGACATTGATCAGTTTTGTCGGCACCGAGATGTTCTCTCCGCTATTGCGCGTCAGCGAGACATAGAAATTGTACGCGCCCGCAGCATCGTCTTCGATAATCTGCTCCGATCCATCCTTGTAGGTAACGATCAACTTCTTCGTGACTGCGTCAATGCCCAGATCATCGATGTGCGTCTGGATAGAAAACGGGCTGATCTCGAGAGGCGAGTCATCGGAGCGGAGTTCCTTTTTATCGACGTACGTTCCAACGCTAAACTCGGGCGTCGATGCCTCGAACGGCTTCGCGTCCTCGCCTTCACCCTCAGTCCAGCAGATATTCCAGGTAACCGCATGTTGCAAATCTCGCTCGCGATCCCACGAGGCAAAGTACATCGTGCCATTAATGACCGTGTCGCTTGATGTGTCCTTATCAATGGTGCAGCGTGTGTCAGCCCATTCCTCGCCGAAGTTCATGCTGGGCGTGCCGATGCCTTGTTCTTCTTCACCATAGAGAACAAGTTCGCCCGTCTCTGCTGCCGGCTTGTAGTAGTTAACGCCTTTTGGATTGGACAGCGTAAACGTCACGGCACCGCAACCGTTTTTATCGATAGCCATCTCATGGATATCAAGCGTATAGCCGTTACCCTCGACGGACAGATTAACCTTCTGGACTTTGCCCTCCAGGCTTTGGGGCGCAATGCCGTCACCAAACTCTCTGGTGTAGGTGTATTTAGCCCCCGATGAGCCGCCGTTGGTCCAGGTAATGGAATCCCCATTGCCGTGGTTTCCCCAGGCTGAGGCAAAATAGCTGGAATTGATAACGGCGTAGGCGACCCCTCCGGTCGCCAACACTCCGGCGAGACATCCGATTACGGCAACATAGAGAGACTTCGCGTGGCCCTTTCGATGAAGCGGCTCACCCGCAGCGGTATTTATGACGCGATCTGCAAGATCGCTATCGGCTTGGATGGACTCGAAGGCCTGCTTGATTTGATTGGATTTCACGGTCGCCCTCCTCTAGGATGAACTTGAGCTTCGACCTGCCGCGAGCCAAACGCGTTCGAACGGTCGCGGCTGGTACATGCAACAACTCGGCAATCTCTGAGGTCGAAAAGCCCAGATAGTAATAGAACACGATGGGAACGCGGAATCGCTCCGGAAGTCGCATAACGTCTGACAAGACCGCCTTGGTCTCATCCTGCGCCGCCGAAAGCGAATCGGCCAGGTTCTCAATATCCTCCACACGCCTCCATGGCTTTCGAAAGAGCGATTTGCATTCATTGATCGTGACCCGGATAAGCCATCGACGAAGATGTTCCCAACTTTCAAAGTTTCCATCGCTTTTAAGCAACTTAAGAAAGACATCTTGGGTAATATCGTCGGCATCGGCGCGATCGCGCAGGTACGTCAATGCGATTCGAAACACGACATCCCGGTGATCTTCGACCGCCTGTCTAAATGCTTGTTCTTCCATAATCACCTCCCGGTGATGCTGATGTTTCTTGCTGAGGCCCTCACCATAGATACGCTTTGACCGAACGGAATGTTTCAAATTCAAGCAGGAAAAACCTACCAAAATAAACCTATCCCCTTTTGGCAGGTTTTCTTCAACAAAAAAGACCCGCTTCCCTGTTGGGAAACGGGTCTTTGGAAGGACGGTTAACGTACTTGGAGGTTACTCCTCGTCGTTGTCCTTGGCCTCTTCGGCGTCGTCGGTGTCCACGAGCTGGTTGAGCAGCTCGTCGAGGGAAGCCATGTCCTCGTTGATCGCGCCGTTGGCGGGAGCCTTTTTGTCGTCGATCGGGGCGCCCAGGAGCTCCTCGTCGGCGTCGGCGTGATGCGTCGGAGCGGAGGTACCCAGCAGGATATCGTCCGGACCGTCGGGGCTAAAGACCATCTGCAGCAGCTGCGAGAGGTCTTCCTCGTCGGCAACGTCGTCGTTGTTCTCGAGGATGTAGAGCAGATCGTGGGCCTCGAGGCCGTCACGGAGCTCCTCGATCGCCTTGGCACCGATGCCATCGATGCGCAGCAGATCCTCCTCGGACTTGCCAACCAGGTCGCCGACCGTCTCGATGCCGACCTCGCTGAACTTGTTGGTCCAGCGCTGCGACACGCCCAGGTCGTCGAACAGGTACAGGCGAGCCTTCTCGGCGGAGATGGTGTGGCCGTTGCGGGTGAACGAACCGTCAGCACCGCCGAACTCGTCGTAGCCGGCCCAATCGAGCTGCTGCGGGAGCTGCTCGTCCAGGTCCTTGAGCTCAACCGGAGCCCACTCGGGCAGCGACTTGGCGTTGGGCGAAGCCGGACCGTCGATATCGACATAGCCATCGGCCGTGCGATACGTCAGCTTGGCGTTGGCGTACGGCTTGAGGCCAGTACCGGCAGGGATCTTCTTACCGACGATGACGTTGGACTTAAGGTCGAGCAGGTGGTCGACCTTGCCCTCGATGGCAGCCTCGGTAAGGACGCCGGCGGTACGGATGAACGAAGCGCTCGACAGCCAGGAGTCGATGTTGGACGCGACCTTGAGCGTACCCAGGATGACGGGCTCGGCCACGGGAGCCTGACCGCCCAGACGGGCAACGCGCTCGACCTCGTCGGCGAACTCGTAGCGGTCGACGTACTGACCAAGCAGGTACTTGGAGTCACCGGGGTTGGTGATCTGAACGCGACGCAGCATCTGACGTGCGAGCACCTCGATGTGCTTGTCGTTCAGGTCGACGCCCTGGCTGGTGTAGACGTCCTTGACGCTCTCGACGAAGGTGTGCATCGTCGACTCAATGTCGGTCAGCTTGCGCAGGTTGCGGAAGTTGACGAAGCCCTTGGTGATCTGATCGCCGGCGCGAACCTCGCAGCCGTCCTCGATCTCGGGCATAAAGCGCACCGAAGCGGGGACGCGACGCTCATCGAGGACACGGGTGTGATCCTCGGAGTCGGTGAGCGTCAGCACGTACTCGGACTTCTCGGGCTTAATCGAGAGGTGGCCAGAGTACGGAGCCAGCTCGGCCTCGCGACCCAGGATCTTCTCGTTGACGTTGCCGACGATATCGAACATACGGCTGACCGTAGGCAGACCCTGCGTAATATCGTCGACGCCAGCGACGCCGCCGGAGTGAATGGTACGCATCGTAAGCTGCGTACCGGGCTCGCCGATGGACTGGGCGGCAATAATGCCGACGGCAGTACCGATGGCGACCGGACGACGGGTGGAAAGATCCCAGCCGTAGCACTTCTGGCACACGCCGTACTTGGAGCGGCAGGTGAGCAGCGCGCGAAGCTTGACCTTCTTGAGGCCCGCATCGACCATCTTCTGGATGTCGGCGACCTTCTCGATGTAGCCGTCCTGCTCAAAGAGCACGGTGCCATCGGGAGCCACGACGTCCTCAATGAAGCAACGGCCAACGAGGTCGGTGTTGAGGTCGGTGGTGCCGGGGATGATGAGGTTGTAGGTAACGCCCTCGTGCGTACCGCAGTCCTCCTCGCGGACGATGACGTCCTGGGCCACGTCGACCAGACGACGGGTCAGGTAACCAGAGTCCGAGGTGTGGGATGCGGTATCGACCAGGCCCTTACGGGCGCCGTAGGTCGAAATGAAGTACTCGAGCGGCAGCAGGCCCTCGCGGAAGTTCGCCTTAATGGGAAGGTCGATCGTCTCGCCGGACATGTCTGCCATCAGGCCACGCATGCCACCGAGCTGACGCAGCTGGGTCTTAGAACCACGGGCGCCGGAGTCGGCCATCATGTAGAGCGGGTTCTCCTCGTCGAACATGTCGAGCATGAGCGCTGCGACCTTATCGGTACAAGCGGTCCACTCGTTAACGACTTCGATGTGGCGCTCCGTCTCGTTGATGAAGCCCTCCTCGAAGTACTCGTTGATCTGGTCGACATTGGCCTGGGCGTGGTCGAGCAGCTCCTGCTTCTCGGCAGGGATGAGAGCGTCCCACACCGAGATGGTGAGGCCGGCGCGGGTAGCGTAGTGGAAGCCGGAGTACTTGATGGCGTCGAGGATCGGGCCGACCTTGGCCTCGGGGTAACGATCGCAGCAGTCGGCAACCAGCTTGGCCACGTCGCCCTTGACCATCTTGTAGTTCATGAACTCGTAGTCTTCGGGCAGGCACTGGCGGTTGAAGATAATGCGGCCGATGGAGGTCTCGAAGCGAGCGGTCTTGTTGCCGGTGACATCGTAGTCGACAAACTCGTTCTTGCCGTTCTTGACGCGGAAGATACGGGTGCCGTCCTCGTTGATGACGTTGGCATCGGCAGCGGACACGCGGACCTGGATCTTGGCCTGCATGTCGACCTCGGAGCGGCAGTCATAGGCGTGCAGCGCGTCGTCGAAGCTCGAGAACACGTGGTTCTCGCCCGGCAGACCCTCGCGAACCTGGGTGAGGTAGTACACACCGATGATCATGTCCTGCGAGGGGATGTTGACCGGCTTGCCGGATGCCGGCGAGCGCAGGTTGTTCGCAGAGAGCATGAGCACGCGAGCCTCGGCCTGAGCCTGGCTGGACAGCGGCACGTGGACAGACATCTGGTCGCCGTCGAAGTCGGCGTTGAAGGGCGAGCAGACCAGCGGATGCAGGTGGATAGCCTTGCCCTCGACCAGCACCGGCTCAAAGGCCTGGATGGACAGACGGTGCAGGGTCGGTGCACGGTTGAGCAGCACGACGCGGCCGTCGATGACCTCTTCGAGGATGTCCCACACAAAGGTGGCACCGCGGTCGATAGCGCGCTTGGCGCCCTTGATGTTCTCGACCTTGCCGAGCTCGACCAGGCGCTTCATGACGAAGGGCTTGAAGAGCTCCAGCGCCATGGTCTTGGGCAGACCGCACTGGTGCAGCAGCAGCTTGGGGTCGGTAACGATAACCGAACGGCCGGAGTAGTCGACACGCTTACCCAGCAGGTTCTGACGGAAACGGCCCTGCTTGCCCTTGAGGGCCTCGGCGAGCGACTTGAGCGGGCGACCGCCACGGCCAGAGACCGGGCGACCACGACGGCCGTTGTCGAACAGGGCGTCCACGGACTCCTGGAGCATGCGCTTCTCGTTGTTCACGATGATCGCAGGGGCGTCCAGGTCGAGCAGGCGCTTGAGTCGGTTGTTACGGTTGATCACGCGACGATACAGGTCGTTGAGGTCGGACGCGGCGAAGCGGCCGCCGTCGAGCTGGACCATCGGGCGCAGATCGGGCGGAATGACCGGGATGACGTCCAGGATCATGTTCGCGGGGCTGTTGCCGCCCTTCAGGAAGGCGTCAACGACCTCGAGGCGCTTGACGGCCTTCTCGCGCTTCTGCTTCTGGGAGTCCTCGTCGGCGATGATGGCCTTGAGCTTCTCGGCCTCGGAGGGGAGGTCGATGGCAGCGAGCAGGTCGCGGACGGCCTCGGCACCCATACCACCCTTGAAGTACATGGAGTAGTAACGGGTCATCTCGCGGAACAGCGGCTCATCGGAGATGAGGTCGCGCTCGGTGAGCTTCATGAAGGCGTTGAAGGCGTCCGTGCGGAGCTGCTTCTCGTCCTTGCACTCTTCCTCGATGTCGACGATGCCAGAGGCGATCTCCTCGGGGGTCAGCGGCTCCTCGTCGGAGAACTCGTCAAAGTTCTCGGGGTTGCCCTGCTCCTTGAGAGACTCGATCTGGCGGGCGCACTCGGCATCGATCTCTTCCAGATCGGCGGCGAGCTCCTCGCGCAGGTCGTCAGCGTCAGCCTCGCGAGCCTCGTAGTCGACCTCGGTGATGATGTAGCTGGCAAAGTACAGAACCTTCTCGAGGTCCTTGGACTTGATGTCGAGCATACGGCTCATCGGGAAACTCGTGGGGCTCTTGAAGTACCAGATGTGGGACACGGGAGCGGCGAGCTCGATGTGGCCCATGCGGTCGCGACGCACCTTGGCCGAGGTGACCTCGACGCCGCAGCGCTCGCAGACGATGCCCTTGAAGCGGATGCCCTTGTACTTGCCGCAGGAGCACTCCCAGTCCTTGGCGGGACCGAAGATCTTCTCGCAGAACAGGCCGTCCTTCTCGGGCTTGAGGGTACGGTAATTGATGGTCTCCGGCTTCTTGACCTCACCGTGCGACCAGGAACGGATCTGGTCGGCGGAGGCAAGGGAGATCTTTACCGAGTCAAAATCAGTAGCTTCGAAATCTGCCACAGTCAACTACTCCTTATCAGTGGTCGTGGCGGCGACAGCCTCGGGTGCCTCGGCGGTCTCGGCATCCTGGGCCTCGACGTCGGCGTCAACGCCGGCGAGCGCAGCCAGGTCGTCGAGAGCAGAGGTCTCCTCGGCGGTCACAGGGGCGGAGGCGTCCTCGTCGGCATCGTGCATGGGCTCGATGTCCAGCGCGAGGGAACGGATCTCCTTGACGAGAACCTTGAAGGACTCGGGGATACCCGGAACCGGAACGTTCTCGCCCTTGACGATGGACTCGTAAGTCTTGACGCGGCCCACGGTATCGTCGGACTTGACGGTCAGAATCTCCTGCAGGACGTTGGAAGCACCGTATGCGTACAGTGCCCAAACTTCCATCTCGCCGAAGCGCTGGCCGCCGAACTGGGCCTTGCCGCCCAGAGGCTGCTGGGTAACCAAGCTGTAAGGGCCGGTCGAACGGGCGTGGATCTTGTCGTCGACCATGTGACCGAGCTTGAGGATGTAGGACGTACCCACGGTAATGGGCTCGCGGAACTCCTCGCCGGTGCGGCCGTCAAACAGACGGGTCTTGCCGCGCTCGTCAAGCTGGGTGACGAACTCGGGACGCATGTGATCGCCAAAGGCAGCGGTGGCCTTGTTGAGCATGTTCTTGTTGGCACGACGAATGACCTCGGCGATCTCGTCCTCCTTGGCGCCGTCGAAGACAGGCGTGGCGGTGAAGAAAGGACCGGGGACGTACTTGTCGGAGTCGGCCTGCTCGGTATCCCAACCGCAGGCAGCAGCCCAGCCAAGGTGGCACTCGAGCAGCTGGCCGACGTTCATACGCGAAGGAACACCCAGCGGGTTGAGGATAACGTCGATCGGGGTACCGTCAGCCATGTAGGGCATGTCCTCGACCGGCAGAACGTTACAGATAACACCCTTGTTGCCGTGGCGGCCGGCGATCTTATCGCCCTGCTGGATCTTACGACGCTGGGCGACGTAGACGCGCACCTGCTCGTTGACGCCGGGGGCCAGATCGTCGCCGTTCTCGCGGCTAAAGCGGACAACGTCGATGACGCGGCCGTAAGCGCCGTGAGGCATCTTAAGGGAGGTGTCGCGGACGTCGTGGGCCTTGGCACCGAAGATGGCGCGCAGCAGGCGCTCCTCGGCGGTCAGAGCGCTCTCGCCCTTAGGCGTGACCTTGCCGACCAGGATGTCGCCAGGGCCGACCTCGGCGCCGATGCGGATAATGCCGTCCTCGTCGAGGTTGGCAAGCATATCCTCGGAGAGGTTCGGGATCTCGCGGGTGATCTCCTCGGGGCCGAGCTTGGTGTCGCGGGCATCGATCTCGTGACGGGTGATGTTGATGGTCGTCAGCAGATCCTCGGCCACCAGGCGCTCGGACACGACGATACCGTCCTCGTAGTTGAAGCCTTCCCACGGCATGTATGCCACGGTGAGGTTCTGACCCAGTGCGAGCTCGCCATGATCGGTCGAAGGACC
Organism: uncultured Collinsella sp.; assembly: GCA_900547715.1. Classification (GTDB taxonomy): domain Bacteria; phylum Actinomycetota; class Coriobacteriia; order Coriobacteriales; family Coriobacteriaceae; genus Collinsella. Next base: position 16,077 of record URHU01000039.1, read on the forward strand.
GTCAGCCAGGGGCTCGCCCTGCTCAACGGTGTCACCGACGCGCACGAGCGGACGGTGGTTGATGCAGGTGGACTGGTTGGAGCGCTGGTACTTGGCCAGGTGATACTCGTCCATGCCGCCGGCATGCTTGACGATGATCTTGGCGGCGTCGGCAAAGATGACCTCGCCGGCATTCTTGGCCAGGGTGACCTCGCCGGAGTCCAGGGCGGCGCGACGCTCCATGCCGGTACCGACATAGGGAGCGGCAGGGTGAACCAGCGGCACGGCCTGACGCTGCATGTTAGAACCCATGAGGGCACGTGTACAGTCATCATTCTGAAGGAATGGAATCATTGATGTAGCAACTGAGAATACCATCTTAGGAGATACATCCTGTCTCTTATACACATCTCCGAGCCCACGAGACAGGCAGA
>URHU01000040.1:0-16479 GCA_900547715.1 uncultured Collinsella sp.
GTGTATAAGAGACAGGTCGGCACCCTCTTTGCCACCGGCGCAAATGCCCTGGTGGCCGTCCTCCAGCGAGCGCATAGCCTTGCCAAAGGCCTCCTCAAAGGTGCGGCCGATCGCCATGATCTCGCCCACGGCCTTCATGCGCGTGGTGAGCGTGGGGTCGGTACCCTTAAACTTCTCGAAGGCAAAGCGTGGCACCTTGACGACGCAGTAGTCGATTGTGGGCTCAAAGCAGGCGGGCGTTGCCTTGGTAATGTCGTTGACGATCTCGTCGAGCGTGTAGCCCACTGCCAGGCGCGCGGCGGCCTTGGCAATGGGGAAACCCGTGGCCTTGGAGGCCAGCGCGGACGAACGGCTCACGCGCGGGTTCATCTCGATGACGATCAGGCGGCCGGTGTTGGGGTTCACGGCAAACTGCACGTTGGAGCCGCCGGTCTCGACGCCGATCTTCTCCAAGATGGCGAGCGAGGCCACGCGCATGCGCTGATACTCCAGGTCGGAGAGGGTTTGCGCCGGCGCCACGGTGATGGAGTCGCCGGTATGCACACCCATGGGGTCGAGGTTCTCGATGGAGCACACGATGATGCCGTTGCCGGCGTGGTCACGCATGACCTCCATCTCATACTCTTTCCAGCCCTCGATGGACTCCTCAACCAGCACCTCGTGGGCAGGTGAGAGCTCGAGGCCCTGGCTCACGATGGAGACGAGCTCCTCGTGAGTATGCGCGATGCCACCACCGGCGCCGCCGAGGGTAAAGCTCGGACGCAGCACGCAGGGATATCCCACGCGCTCGGCGATGGCCTCGGCGTCTGCCACGCTGTAGGCATAGCCCGAGCGCGCGACCTCCAGGCCGATCTCGGCCATGGCCTCGTTAAAGAGCTTGCGGTCCTCGCCGCGCTCGATGGCGGCAAGGTCGCAGCCGATCATCTCGACGCCGTACTTGTCGAGCGTGCCGTCCTTTGCCAGTTCGACGGCGGCGTTCAGACCGGTCTGGCCGCCCAGCGTGGGCAGCAGCGCGTCCGGGCGCTCTTTCTTGATTACGCGCTCGATAAACTCGGCAGTGATGGGCTCGACATAGGTGCGGTCGGCCAAGCCCGGGTCGGTCATGATGGTCGCCGGGTTGGAGTTGACCAGGATGACCTCAAAGCCATCCTCCTTGAGCACCTTGCAGGCCTGGGCACCGGAGTAGTCGAACTCGCAGGCCTGGCCGATAACGATGGGGCCCGAACCAATAACGAGGATACGCTTGATGTCAGTACGTTTCGGCATGTTAGTTCTCCTCGGTCTCGGTCGCGGCGGTCTCGGCAAAGTTCCAGCCAGCCAGGCGGTCCTTCGCGGTGTCGATGTCCAGGTAGTTCTCCTCGCCGTCCATGAGTCGCGTAAAGGCGGTAAAGAGATAGTGGGCATCGGTGGGGCCAGGCGAGGCCTCGGGGTGATACTGGACCGAGAAGCACGGGGCGTCGAGCAGCTGGATGCCCTCGGCGGTGCCGTCGTTGAGGTTCACATGTGTTAGGCGAATGCGGCCAAAGCGCTCGTTCATCACGACCGGCGCGATTCCGCGGCGCACCCAGGCGCGCAGATCTCCATCGGCCGCATGCTCGGTCTCGCCGCCGGAAAGCTCGGGGACAAGCTTGCCCAAGCTGGGGAACAGCAGGCCAAAGCCATGGTTTTGCGCGGTGATCTCCACACGGCGGCTTACCAGGTTCATAACCGGCTGGTTGCCACCGCGGTGACCGAACTTAAGCTTTTCCATCTGGGCGCCGCAGGCCAGGCTGATCATCTGGTGACCAAGACAAATACCAAAGACCGGCACCTTGCCGATCAGCTGCTGCACCTGCTCGTAGGTCTCCACCACGGCGTCGGGGTCGCCGGGGCCATTGGACAAAAAGACGCCGTCGGGATTCATGTCGAGCACCTCACTCGCGGGCGTGTCCCACGGCACGACGGTAAGGTCGCAGCCGGCGCGGACCAGCCCCTCCAGAATGCCGCGCTTCACACCGCAGTCGTAGGCGACCACTTTGTGACGGGCAGGAGCGGCAGCCGAAAGCGCAAAGTCATGCGTGGCAGGCAGGTCGGCAGCCACAAACTCATGAGGCGCGGGGCAACTTACGGTCTTGACCAGGTTCTCGCCTACCAGCGTGGGCGCTGCGGCCAGACGCTCGGCAAGCTCGTCGACGTCGAAGATCTCGGTCGAGATAATGCCCATCTTGGAACCATTGTCGCGCAGATGGCGCACCAGAGCGCGGGTGTCGACACCCTCGATAGCGACGATGCCGTGAGCGCGCAGGTACTCCGGCACGCTAACGGCCGAGCGCCAGTTAGAAGGCGTGGCGCACATGTCGCGAACGATCATGCCGCGCATGGCCGGAGCGCTCGCAGGGCGCACGGCGTCGCCGGGGAAGGCCGACTGGACGTCGGTCTCGTCGATACCGTAGTTGCCGATCTGCGGATAGGTCATGGTTACGATTTGGCCGGCATAACTTGGGTCGGTCATGACCTCAAAGTAGCCCTCGAGCGAGGTGTTGAAGCAGACTTCGCCGGTCGCGGTGCCCTCGGCGCCGCATGCACGTCCATAAAAAATGGTCCCATCCTCAAGATACAGGATGCAGGGACCGCAGGTGCCCTTGCTGGTTTTGGCCAGCATACGCTGGCAAAGCTCGCTGGGCGCGAAGGTGCGGGCGGCAGCGCCCGCGGTATGGTTGTTCGCCATAATTCTCCTTCCCGGTCTCACAGGACCGGCTTAAAGGTGTGTAGTTAGGCCTCGCGGTATTGTAACCGCAAGCATGCCTCATGGCGTTAATTTCATCGAAATGTTTACGAAATGATAATTATGACTTTCTATGCATAATGTTTTTTAATCCCCGTCCCAAAAAAATCATCCCGCGGGGCTTGTGGCTCACGCGGGATGATGGCGTCTTATTTTTTCTTGTCCTGCTCCAGCAGTTCGGACGGTGTGCGATCGGGCTTGCCGCCGCGGAAAATCTCGCGGCCATGCAGACGATGCTCCAGGTCACGCTCGGCCTTTTCCTCGTCAATCTTGGTCTGGCTCACCACCGGGTCCTCAATCAACGACGACACCGAGTTCACCTGCTTCTGAATGCGCTCGGCGATGGTGTCATCCATACTCACGATGCGCATCTTCCAGTCGATACTCGTGGCGTTGGATGAGCTCTTGGTCCACACGAACGTCAAAATGGCGCTCTGGTGGCCCCGCGCGGGGAACATGCCAAAGAAGGAATCGTGCTGAATGTTGCTATCCTCGTCGATATAGGCGTGAACGTTATACACCACGCGGTCGATCTTGTCGTTGAGCAGCGCGTTGGTCGCAAGCGCCGCGGCCTGGATCTGCCCGTTGGACAGCAGCTCGAGCTCGTTGGCAGACGATGTGTCCAACACCGTCACCTCGACCGTGCCCGTACGCTCATCGGCTTCATCGACGGTAAAGTCGAGCGGGAACTGCGTAAAGCCGTTGCCCCACTCGAGTCCACCCTTGAGTGCTGTAGAAACGGTATCAACCGAAACGCTCTCGGACAGGTTGGCGGTATTCAGACGGCGCATCACGCCGTAGCCGATCTGCATGCCCACGATCAGCACCAAAATACCGATGACCACGGCCATCGCGGTCTTCGTAATGGTATGGCTCACCTGCGAGCCCGAAGGATCGTCCTCGGACAGCGGGTCGATATGTTTTGCCTGGCTCGCCCGGTCCTCGCTGCGCAGCTGTGCTAGCGCCGCTTTGTCACCGCGCTTGGCCGCAGCCTCCTTCTCACGCATGCGCTCGGTACGCTTTTTGGCAAGCGTAGGATCCAAGACGCCGGATGCATCGATTTCGGAGAATAACTCCGTCACTTCTTCCGGAGTCAAAGGGTTCTTGTCAGCCATAAACTTCCTGTCATATCAATCAGTCGAGCTCGTGCGCACGCGCACCTTCGAACTGCATTCGATAGTAACGGGCATAGGTGCCGCCACGGGCGAGAAGCTGTTCATGCGTGCCACGTTCCACAACGCGACCATGCTCAACGGTCGCAATCTCATCGGCGTGTTTAATGGTCGAGAGACGGTGGGCGATGATGATTGTGGTACGGCCGCGTGCCAGCTCTTCGAGCGACTCCTGCACCGCCTCCTCGCTCTCGTTATCCAAAGCACTCGTCGCCTCGTCCAAGATCAGGATCTTGGGGTTCTTGAGAAACACGCGCGCGATGGCAACGCGCTGCTTCTGTCCGCCCGAAAGACGGCTGCCGCGCTCGCCCACCACGGTGTCGTAGCCCTGTGGAAGCGATTCGATAAAGGTATCGATATTGGCGCGACGGGCGGCGTCGGCGATCTCTTCCGCCGTAGCGCTCGGCTTGCCGTAGGCGATGTTCTCGCCAATCGTACCGTCAAACAGATAGACATCCTGCTGCACCAGGCCGATGGCGCGACGCAGGCTCTGCTGCGTCACATCACGCACGTCCTGGCCGTCGATGCTAATGGATCCGGTAGCCACGTCATAAAAGCGCGGCAGCAGCGAACAGGTCGTGGACTTGCCGCCGCCCGAAGGGCCAACCAAAGCGATGGTCTGCCCGGGCTTGATGGACAGGTCCATATGGTCGATAACGGGACGCTCGTCGGCATCGCCCTCGCCCAGCTCGACATCCTCGTAGTTAAAGCACACGTCGTGATACTCCACGGCGCCGGCAGTCACCTGCAGATCCGTAGCGCCCGGCTTGTCCTGGATATCCGGCGCGGTCGAGAGCACCTCGTCCATACGCTTAAAGCCGGCGATAGCCTTCTGATACGTTTCGGCCGAATTAACGAGTGTCTCGAGCGGCGTGCAGAACAGCGAAATATAGAGTGCAAAGGTCGCCATATCGACCGCCTGCAGCTGTCCCTTGGCGACCAGCCAGCCGCCCAGCAGCACCACGATCACATAGAGCACACCCGAGAGCAGGCCATACGTCGCGGTATAGACGCCCATGGCGTGATACATGTTCTCCTTGGACGAAAGATAGCGATTGTTGGAGGCGCGGAACTTGAAGCGTTCGGTCTCCTCATTGGCAAAGCTCTTGACCACGCGCATGCCCGCCAGCGAATCCTGCAGCTGCGCATTGATGCCGCTGATTTTTTTGCGGTTGTCGCTAAAGACCTCGCGCATGCGCATGTTCTGCCAAAACATGATGACCGCAAACGCCGCCGTCACCACGGCCATGGCGAGCGCCAGGACCGGGGCGATGGTAAAGAGGATCACAAACGAGCCGATGATCTCGATGCCGCAGATGATGATCCACTCGGGCACGTGATGCGCCGCCTCGCAGATATCGAACAGGTCGTTGACCACGCGGCTCATCATGTCGCCCGAGCTGTTGCGGTCGAAGTACGCAAAGCTAAAGCACTCATACTGGTCGAACAGGTCCTCGCGCATCTTGGACTCCATGCGCGCGCCCATCACGTGACCCCAATAGCTCACAAAGTAGCGGCAGGCGCAGCGGACGGCATACATCAGCACCAAGCCCACCGCGATCATGCCGAGCGCCTGCATAATGGCAGCCTGACCCTGAGTAAATAGCCCACCGGTCAAATTGCGCAGAATAATAGGAAAAGCAAGGTCAATGGCGGCAAGCACCAGAGCACAAACAGTATCAGCAACAAAAAGCCCCATCTGGGGCTCGTAATACGAAAGAAACCTCTTAAACATAATCACCTTACGCGGTTTTACCAAACCGCGTTTCGTCTCGACGCTGCAAGTGCTCCATTTGGACAATCTGGCCTTCAATCGTCGGTCGCGTATATCCATACGCTTCCCTCCTCTTTTAGGCCACCTTGTCTCAAATGGAGCACTTTCGCTGACTTACACAAACCTGCGGGATCATCCCCGCTCGTTAAAGCTCCGCTCCGCCTAGTCGGTGCGCGATGCTATCGCAGGCCAAGGCGCCCACGACAGTCTTGGCGTCTTCGATCTTACCGTCGAGCACGGCGTCGATCAGCTCGTGTAGCGGCACCAGGTCAACGTTGACAAACTCGTCATCATCGGGGTTGGGCGCATCAAACTCGAGCTTGGTAGCCAAGTAGATGTGGATGATCTCATCGCAAAAACCGCAAGACGTGACAATCGACGTCAAAAAGCGAATGCGACCGGCCCTAAAGCCCGTCTCCTCGTGCAGCTCGCGCTTAGCGCAATCGAGCGGATCCTCGCCCGGGTCGAGCTTGCCGGCGGGAATCTCGACCGTCACGCGGTCGATGGCGGTGCGGTACTGACGCACCAGTACGATCTTGCCGCTCTCGGTCAGTGCCACAACGGCCGCCGCACCCGGATGGCGAACGATATCGCGGGCGCTGCGATGACCGTTGGGCAGCTCAACCTCAAGACGGTGGACGTCGAGGATCTTGCCCTTCCAGGCGCACTCCTCCGAAAGAATCTTCTCGTGCAGCTCGGCATCGTGCGGGTCGTCGTCACCCAGCACCAGCGCCGGCTCGTCAGCGACCTCGCCACCAGGCTCGCCCACGGCGTGCCCATACATGCGGCTGTCCTCTTCGACGATCTGCGCGTCCACGAGCTCTTCGTTCTTCTCGTCCATCCGTCTCATTCCTCTCGGATTTTAGGCATCCCAGGCATCGCGGCCGCGCAGCGCGCGCAGGCCGATGTCGTGACGCAGGGTCTTGCCCTCAAAATCAATCTTCTCGCAGGCCTCGTAGGCAAGGTTGCGAGCGTTCTCGAACGTGTCGCCCAGAGCGGTCACGGCAAGCACGCGGCCACCATTGGTCACGAGCTGGCCGTCCACCACGGCAGTGCCCGCGTGGTACACGGTCACGTTCTCCATGGCCTCGGCATCGGCGATACCGGTGATGACCTTGCCCTTCTCGTAGCTGCCGGGATAGCCCGCGCTCGTCAGGACAACGGCCACGGCCCACTCGTCACGCCAGTCGAGCTCAATCTGATCGAGCTCGCAGTTGGCGCAGGCCAGCATGACCTCGACCAGGTCGTTCTTAAGGCGCGGCAGCACGACCTGCGTCTCGGGGTCGCCAAAGCGAGCATTGAACTCCAGCACCTTGGGGCCGGCAGGCGTGAGCATAAAGCCGCCGTACAGGCAGCCGCGGTAGTCGATGCCCTCGGCAGCGAGCTCGGCCACGGTCTGCTCCATGACCGCCACCATGGTGGCGTGCTCCTCGTCAGTCACGATGGGCACCGGGCTGTAGACGCCCATGCCGCCGGTGTTGGGACCAAGGTCGCCCTCAAGCGCGCGCTTGTGGTCCTGCGAGGTGGCCATGGGGCGCACGGTCTTGCCGTCGGTAAAGGCCAGCAGCGAGCACTCGGGACCAACGAGCATCTCCTCGATAACCACGGTGTTGCCGGCATCGCCAAAGGTGCCGCCAAAGCACTCGCGCACGGCTTCCTCGGCCTGCTCAAGTTCGGTCGCCACGATAACGCCCTTGCCCGCGGCAAGGCCGTCGGCCTTGACGACCAGCGGGGCGCCCTGCTCGCGCACGTAGGCGAGAGCCGAAGCCTCGTCGGTAAACGAACCATAGGCTGCCGTCGGAATGCCCGCACGCTCCATGAGCTGCTTGGAGAACAGCTTGGAGCCCTCCATCTGGGCACCCTCGGCACCCGGGCCAAAGCAGGGAATACCCGCCGCGCGCACGGCGTCGGCCACGCCCGCCACGAGCGGAGCCTCGGGGCCAATTACCACGAGTCCGCATCCGTGGCTCTGAGCAAACGCCGCCACGGCCGCAGGATCGCAGTCGTCGAGAACAACGTTCTCGCCGCAGCTCGCGGTGCCGCCGTTACCCGGCGCGATGTAGAGCTTGCCGGCGCGCGGTGATGCTGCGAGCTTAGCTGCCATAGCATGCTCACGGCCGCCGCTGCCCAACAACAGGATGTCGATGGTTTGAGTGTCCGCCTTCAAGGGTGCCTCCTCTATGGATTAACGGCCCGCTCCGCGCGAGCCCTTTGCAAGCAAATATACCCCTCGGCCGCCCGCTTGGGCTGCAAAGGGGTATATCGCAATAACCAAATAGTCCCGATTACTTCCAGAATCGGTTGATGATCTGCTCGCGACCGGCGCCAACGCCAATGAACGTCACGCGGGTGTGTGCCAGATCCTCGATAAACGCCACGTAGTCCTGAGCCTCCTGCGGCAGCTCCTCAAAGCTGCGGCAGCCGGTGATATCGCACTTCCAGCCAGGAAGCTCCTCGTAGATGGGCTTGGCATGCTCAAAGCGCACCTGGTGCTCGGGCACGCTCGTGTAACGCTCGCCATCGACGTCATAGGCAACGCACACCTTAATGGTGTCGAAGGCCGAAAGCACGTCGAGCTTGGTCATGGCGATGTCGGTGAGGCCGTTGACGCGCGAGGCATAGTTGGCGATAGGGCCGTCAAACCAGCCGCAACGACGACGGCGACCAGTGGTCACGCCGTACTCATAGCCCTCCTCGGTCAGCGTGTGGCCTGCCTCGGACTCATAGGAAAGTTCGGTGGGCATGGGGCCCGAACCGACGCGGGTGATATAGGCCTTCATGACGCCCAGCACGCGGTCGACGTTCTTCATGCCCACGCCGGATCCGGTGATGGCGCCGCCAGCGGTGCAGTTGGAAGACGTCACGTACGGATAGGTGCCGTGGTCAATGTCGAGCAGCGTCGCCTGGGCGCCCTCAAACAGCAGGTCCTTGCCCTCATCGATCATGTTGTTGAGCAGCAGGCTCGTCTCGGTGATGTAGGGACGCAGACGCTCGGCCATCGGCAGGTACTCGTCGCAAATCTGGTCCACGGTGTAGGTGGGCAAATTGTAGATGAGCTCGAGCTCGGGGTTCACGCGGGCGAGAGCGGTCTCCAGCTTGTCGCGGAACAGCGCCTCGTCCAGCATGTCCTGCATGCGCAGGCCGATGCGAGCCATCTTGTCCTGATAGCACGGACCGATGCCGCGCTTGGTGGTACCGATGTTCTTCTTGCCGAGCTTCTGCTCAAAGGCGCCATCCAGATCGATGTGGTACGGCATGATGACATGCGCGTTGCCGCTAATCTTGAGGTTCTTGGTGGTGATACCGTCGGCCTCGAACATGTCGATCTCCTCAAGGACAACCTTGGGGTTGACGACGCAGCCGTTACCGATCACCGACACGTGGTCGGAATACATGATGCCGGAGGGCACCTGGTGAAGGCCGTACTTCTTGCCGTTGACGACGATAGTGTGACCGGCGTTGTTGCCGCCCGAGTAGCGCACGACGGCATCGAAGTCGCCGGCGACCAGGTCGCAAATCTTACCCTTGCCCTCATCGCCCCACTGGGCACCGACCAAAACGGTTGACGGCATGTTTACTCCTTACATTCATGGACTGTCTACGCGCCACGACGGCACGCAGAAGCACAAAACATTCCCAGTATACCCGTGCAACGGGCGCCTGTCCTACTCCTCGGCATGTGCCCCATCAAGCTCATAGAACTTGGTGGATGCCGGCAGGAACATCAGGTCGACGTCGCCGATCGGGCCCGAACGGTTCTTGGCCACGACGATACGCGTAACGCCCTCGTCGGGTCGATCGTCGCGCGAGGCTTCGGCCTCGTCGGCGGAGCGGTCCAAGAACATAACGATATCGGCGTCCTGCTCGATGGAGCCCGATTCACGAAGGTCGGAAAGCTGCGGGCGCTTGCCGGTACGGGATTCGACCTGACGCGAGAGCTGCGACAGCGCGATGAGCGGGATCTTGAGCTCCTTGGCCATGATCTTAAGACCACGCGACATCTCCGAAACCTCGACGGTACGGCTCTCGGAGCGGCGTCCCGGCGGAGGACTCACCAGCTGCAGGTAGTCCAGGATGATGATTGCCTTCTCCTTGTTATGGAGCATGCGGCGGCTCTTGGCGCGAATCTCGGTCACTGTGGTGCCGGGCGTATCGTCAATCAGAATATCGAGCTTGGACAAGGTCTGCGTGGCCTCGTTGATATTGGCCCACTGCTCGGGGCTAATGCGACCCATGCGGAAGTCACTGATCGAGATCATGGCATAGGCGCAAATCAGACGCTGGGCAATTTCCTTACCCGACATCTCCAGCGAGAAGAAGCCGACGGTATAACCAGCAGCGGCAGCGTTGAGCGCCAGGTTCAGAGCGAACGACGTCTTACCTACAGCAGGACGGGCGCCGATGATGATGAGCTGACCCTCGCGGAAGCCCATGAGCATGCGGTCGAGCGACGGGAAGCCCGTGGGCACGCCCGCAGCCTGGCCACCGGCCTGGCACACTTCCTCGGCCTCATTATAGGCCTCGACCATAAACTCGGTCAGCGTCTTGTAGCTCGACTTGACCTCGCGCGCCGTAACCTTGAGCAGCTTGCTCTCGGCCAGCTCGACAACCTCTTTGGTGTCGGTGGGGGCGTTATATGCCAGCGCGTTGATCTCGTTGGTGGCGCCGATCAGCTCACGCAGCATCGAATCGCGGCGAACGATGGCGGCATGGTGCTGCCAGTTGACGAGCGACAGGGTCTGACCCATCAACTCCAAAATGTACGCTTCGCCGCCCACGGCATCGAGCTTGTTGATGCTTCGCAGGTAATCGATCAGCGAGATGGAGTCGATGGGAATGCGGCTGTTGTACATATCGACCATCGCGGTATAGATGGTCTTATGAATGGGCCGGTAGAAGTCATCGGGCTGCAGCTCGACCTGGGCCTCCTCGACCACCTCGGGCGATAGCAGCATAGCGGCCAGTACATTGGCCTCTGCATCTTGGTTTTGGGGAAGACCCAACTTTGAGCCGCGGTCCTCAACCGTCAGCCCGGTCTCCCTATCGTCATATGCCATGAGCATCCTCATTCATATCGCTTGCGAGCATCCATAGTATCAGCCACGGTCCCAAAACACGCCGCACGCGGCCAATCATCACCGAACCAAACGGATGAACGGTCCTGTACACAGGACTTCGACGCGACGTTCACTATGACGCTCACTCAGCGCAAAAAACAAAAGGGCGCCCTGGTTTCCCAGAGCGCCCTTCTTAGAACAAGATTGTTGCGTTGCAGCAAATGCTACTCGGCAGCAACCTCAGTCTCGACCTCGGCGGTCTCGGCCTCGGCGACCTCAGCGGCCTCCTCGACCTCAGCCTCGGCAGCGAGCTCCTCGGCGGTAACGCCGACGAGAACGACAACCTCGGCCTTGATCTCGCGGTACAGCGAGATGGCAACGGTGTGGGCACCGGCAACCTTGATGGGCTTACCGAGCTCGACGCGCTTACGGTCGATGTCCATACCGAGCTGAGCCTTGATGGCATCAGCGATCATAGCGGCGGTAACGGAGCCAAAGAGGATGCCCTCGTCGCCGACCTTGACGTCAACGGTGACCGTCTTGCCCTCGAAGGCAGCCTTGGTCTCGTTGGCGGTTGCCAGACGGACGGCTTCGCGCTTGGCGATGTTGTTGCGACGCTCGTCAAGCTGCTTGAGGTTGCCCTTGGTGGCGGCAACAGCGAGCTTCTTGGGGAACAGGAAGTTCTCAGCGTAACCCTGAGCGACCTCTACGACGTCACCCTCGCCGCCCTTGCCCTTGATCTCATCGAGAAGAATAACCTTCATGATGCGTCTCCCTTCTTAGCCGCGGTCGCGGTTGCCACGAGTGGAAACCACGGGGACGGTGTACGGCAGGAGAGCCATCTCGCGGGCGCGCTTGATGGCGTTGGCGATGTCATGCTGATGCTGCGTGCAAGCGCCAGTGACGCGACGGGGCTTGATCTTGCCACGGTCGGTCATGTACTTACGGAGAAGCTGAGTGTCCTTATAGTCGATGAACTCAGTGTTCTCCTTGCAGAACTGGCAGTACTTACGACGCGGCTGACGTGCAGAAAAATCATTAGCCATGTCAAAATACCTTTCATTTGGCAACTTCGGCGAACCGAAGCCGCCTCTCACTCAAAAATAGGTGAACAACCCTTAGAACGGGATGTCCTCATCGTAGACGTCGACCGCGGGCGGCGTAGCCACCGGTGCGGCAGGACGTGCTGCGGGCGCGGAAGCTGCGGGGGCGTAACCGCCCTGATCGTAGCCACCCTGGCCACCACGGGAGCTCATAAACTCGATCTCATCGACGATGACCTCAAGTTTGCTCCGGCGCTGGCCGTCGCGCTCCCAAGAGCTGTAGCGCAGCTTGCCCTCGATCGCGACCTTGTTTCCCTTTGCCAGGAAACGGCTCACGGCCTCGGCGCGGGTGCCGAACATGGTGCAGTCGACAAAGTTGGGATAGTCCTCCCACTCGCCAGTCTGCGCGTTGCGGCGACGATCGTTCACGGCGACGCCAAAGGACAGAACCTGGGTTCCGCCGGCGGTGGCGCGCAGCTCGGGATCGCGGGTGAGGTTACCGGTGATGTTCACTCGATTGATGCTCATAACTCACTACTTCCTCTTGGGGCACAAGCCCAGTCCAAAACGACAGTCTTACTCCTGGTCGTCGCGACGGACGATCATGTGGCGGACCACAGCGTCGGTGATGCGCAGGACGCGATCAAGCTCGGCGATCTGGGTAGGATCTGCGTGGAAGTTGATGAGGGTGTAGTCACCATCGGTGAGGTCGTTGATCTCGTAGGCGAGCTTGCGCTTGCCCCACTCGTCAACGGAGTCGACCTTGCCAGCGCCCTCAGCGATCGTGGTATCGATACGCTTCATAACAGCGAGACGAGTCTCGGGGTCGAGCGACGGGTCAACAAAGAACAGCAGTTCATAAGCCTTCATATTGTCACCTCCTCTGGGCAAATGTGGCTTCAGGTCGTGAAGGTGCGCCTGAAGCAGGAAAAGACTTGGTAATAATATCTTTCAACCTCCCAGGCCGCAAGAATATGCAGCTACAACCTCATGACCTCCACATATGCCCATGCTCGCACCACGTTTCATGCGCATTCCAACCAAATGCCGACCAAGAGCTTGACGGATTTGTGGACAAGATACGATGCCGCGGGGACAAGCTGAGCCAAGCCGCAGGTCAACGGGCACAAGGCTGTGGTCGCAAAATGCATACCAGCGGTCCACAGCACCACCCAAAGATTTTTAAATTCATTGCCAAGTCGCTTATGAATACCCCTTTTGAACAATTGAGTTGATCAACCACGCTGGTCGGAAGCCGTTTTTTTGGCACCTCAAACCCCACTGCAACGCCAAGCGCGGCCGAGCGTTTTAAAAAATGCCAACTTTTCTGTTTGCACTTTGCAATTCCTCGTGTATACTGACTTTCGCATTTAACGGAGAGTTGTCCGAGTGGCCGAAGGAGCACGATTGGAAATCGTGTAGGCGTCAAAAGCGTCTCCAGGGTTCAAATCCCTGACTCTCCGCCAGTTAATTCCAAAGCAGGCCTTCGAGCCTGCTTTGTTTTTACCCCACGCGGAGGGGTGGCAGAGTGGTTGAATGCGGCGGTCTCGAAAACCGTTTGGCCTGTATAAGGTCACGAGGGTTCGAATCCCTCCTCCTCCGCCATTAGATGGTATGAGCCCCAGCAATGGGGCTTTTTTCTTTTTGGGCACATTTCAATTACGCGCAGGAGGAGGGATTCGAACCCGCCAGGGCGCGGAGCGTAAAGAAGACGCGCCAGTGGCGCGTCTTTAGCGCAGCGCGGTCGGCGTAAGCCCCGATCGGATAAATTTTGAGCGCTGCTCAAAATTTAGACATCCCTCCTATTCAGCCACGCCCCCATCGCGTTCAGCATCAACCCAGATCCCCAAACATGGTACCTACGCCCCCACCCAGTCCCGACCGTTTACCGAGCAATAGGGTCGCCACGCCCGCCAACCATGTACTATGTACGGGCATTGTCTAAACCTGCAATCAGAAGGACCCCATCTTGCCCGTCGTCGCTGCCGTAACCATTACCTCACATGCCTCGGATGCCATGGTCGCTATTCCGTTTTGGCTCGAGATGTTCGCCGTCGTCGCTGCATCGATCTCGGGTGTACTGGTTGCGCGCGAGCACAAGCTCGACCTGGTGGGCGCGGTCGCGCTCGCGGTGGTCTGCGGTCTGGGCGGCGGTCTCTTGCGCGACATGACGTTGCAGGTGGGCAACGTCTACATCCTCAACCAGCCAATGGCGCTGCCGCTTTCCATTGCCACGGCAGCCATCATCTACATTTTCCCGGCAATCGTCGACAAACCCGAAAAACTCATTCCCCTGCTCGACATCATCTCGGTCGGCATCTATGCCGCCACCGGAGCGGACAAGGCGCTGGTCTACGGCTTTGCACCGGCGGTGTGCATCATGATGGGCTTTTTTACCGCGGTGGGCGGCGGCATGTTGCGCGACGGCTTTATGGGCGTGGTTCCGGGCATTTTCCAACGTACTAACTTTTATGCCATCGCCGCCATCGCCGGATCGACAAGCTATGTGTGTCTCGTTATGAGCGGCATCATGAGCAATGTCGCCGCGCTGGTCGTATGCGTTGTCGTGACCATGGGTCTGCGCTGGCTCTCGCTGCGCTTTGACATTAAAAGCCCCACCGAGGAAGACATCGCACGCTTTTTGCACCGCAAAAAATAGGTGGCGCGGGCCCATCCTTCGAAATGCAACCGAGAGGTTCTTTTAGAGCGCCCGCGCGTTGGGTACCCTGTTAGGTATATGCCAAACACCTAACAAAAGGATCAACCATGGCTTTCAATCAAACCGCGGCGGCGCCGTCACACAAGATGCGTCGCTGCCTGCTTATGGCATTCGCGCTCATCGCGCTGGCGATCACCGCGCTTCCCACGGCGTCGTTCGCCGGCACGGACACCGCAGGCAACGTACTTGCGACCGACAATGACGCCAATCCGTCCGGCGTCGAAGGTGACCTGTACTGGGCAGGTCAGGACCTCAACTTGGACGATACGTCCATCGACCGCGATATCATCGCCGCGGGCGATACCCTCTCGATCCGCGACTGCACAGTGGGCGGCGCCGTCCGTCTGGCGGCACGTACCATCGACATTGCCAAGACCGCGGTTGATGGCAGCGTGACCATCGCTGGCCAGCATGTCGTGCTCAATTCCGACAGCACCGCCAACTGTTTCTACGCGATAGGCGAGACGGTTGCTCTGCGAGGCTCCACCAAGTCGGCAGCGCTCGCGGGCGATACGGTGACCATCGATGGCACCGTCGATGGCGATGTCGAGGTTTGGGCCGACAAACTCATCCTAGGCAAGAACGCCCACATCACCGGCACCGTGAACGCGCACGTCTCCGAGGACCCCGAGCGTGCCGCGGGAGCCGAGGTCGGCGCGCTCAAGATCGACCGCACCGAGAACGAGGATACTTCCACCGTTAACGATGTCATCGGCGGCATCGTCGCCGCGGCACTCTCGACCTGCTTTGTCGCTCTGCTGCTCGAGCTCGTCTTTCCGCGCGCGACCGCCGGCGCCGCCGGCATGCTCCACCAGCGCCCCATGCCCCTGTGGGTGAGCGGTCTTCTGGGCACGATTGCTATCGCCCCCGCCGTCCTACTGCTGATTATCTCTATCGCTGGTCTGTCGCTTGCTGGAACCCTCTTGTGCGGCGTTATCGGCATCGCATTGGTGTCGAGTGCCTTTTCGGGGTGCGCGCTCGCCCGCATGGTTGGACACAACCAAAACCGCTACGCCATGGCAGCCGTGGGCGGCATAATCGCAGGCGCCCTCACGGGGCTTCCCCTCGTAGGTGACTTCATCAGCGGCGTGGCCTTTGTCTTTATGCTCGGCTACGTTATCCAGATCATCTGGCGAAACGCCCGCCTCAAGCCGCAGCAGCCGGCTAACACGCCAGGACTCCCCACCGCTTAGCCACCAACCGCCACAAAGGGGACAGGCACCTTTGTGTTGGTGCAAAGGGGTCAGGTTACTTTGCACCAACAAACGAGGCGGGGCACTCGGTCATATCGACCGGGTGCCCCGCTTTTCTTGGAGGGTTCTCTAGTAACTTTTTCAAAACCAATGACCATCAGGTCGGTAGGCCTGCGCATCACTCGCTACGGAGGCAGTACGCCACCGAGCAGGGGACAATCATTTTTCGCCGCGACCTGCTCCCCGCTTGATGACGAGCGCGACAACAATAGCCGCCACTCCGATGGCAGCCAAAACCGCCACCAGTACCAACGTTCTATCTCCCGTCGAGGGCATAAAGCCTCGACTTGCTTCTTTGCTTGGGGTGTTGAGCACCGACAGCTCGATCGAACCCGTCCCGGCATCGGCGGTATCAACCCGCAGAGGGCTTTCGGCCGACACGGTCACCTTGGGCTTCGCGGCTGCTACCTGCTTAACGTCCAGACCCTCGGACGCAACCGTTACCGTTCGTTTGCCCTCAAAGGCGGTGTATCCCTTGGGAGCCGCGACCTCTTCGACGGTGTAGAGACCCGCGTCCACACCGCTCAATTCCACATGGCCATCCGCGCCTGTGGTGACGCACGCGTCGGCATCCGTCGACCACGAGCCGTCAGTCGTTAGAATGCGCCCACGGTCATCGATGATGCGCAATTTGGCGCCCGCGAGCGGTTTATCGTCCGAGCTTGAGCGCTTGATGAGGCTGAGTCCCCAGGTGTAG
>URHU01000041.1:0-15776 GCA_900547715.1 uncultured Collinsella sp.
AACCCGCGACCCCAACCTTGGCAAGGTTGTGCTCTACCAACTGAGCCATGTCCGCCTGCGAGGATTTAATATACGGGATGATCCACCCGAATGCAAGAACTATTTTCCAATAATTTGAAAAAAGTTCGAGCCCAGGCGATGGGTACGAAAAAGCCCGGCTACCGTAGTAGCCGGGCTGTTGCGCTTGGAGCGGACAACGGGGCTCGAACCCGCGACCCCAACCTTGGCAAGGTTGTGCTCTACCAACTGAGCCATGTCCGCTTGCGGGTTATTAATTTACGCGAGTTGCCCAAAAGACGCAAGTACTTTTTTCAAAAAAATTGTTCAATGCAAGTTCGCGCAGGTGGATAACGTCAAGCCAAAGCGCTAAGCGCACGATTCCAATGCCGAGCTAAACAACTTCACCATCCGAACGCGCGTGCCGGCGCCATCCGTACGACGGGCAACTTCCACATTATCGACGAGCATGCGCATAAGCTTGATACCGCGCCCGCGTTCCTCAGAAGCCACCGGCTCGCTCGCCCCATCGATAGAATAGCCAGCGCCCCGATCAAGCACCTCGAGCACAACGCGGTCCCCATAGGCCTGAACCGTCAGGATGCAGCCAACACCGCCCGCATGGTCATATGCGTTACCCAATGCCTCCCCCAACGCCAATGCGACGTCATAGCGCTCATCACGCCTCAGGGGAAGCGATTCGAGGAGCTCGGCCACACGGTGCCGATAATACGGGAGATTCTCGATGCCTCGCTGCACTTCGACGCTCTTGCTCCATCGCGGCAACTCCCCCACCGGAATGGCGGGAATCGACTCCCGCGCCGGGCCCGCGACATGCAGGATGTCGACAAGTCGGGCAATTTCCAAAAAGCGAACGACCTCATCGGAGGCGTTAACGAGCGAAAGCAGCCCCTCATGCCTCATAAGCTCTCTGGCACGTGTAAGCAAAAACGCCAAGCCCGTCGAGTCGATAAAGCCCACGGTCTGGCAATTGATGACAACACGACGCACGCCCCGGTCGATCAAATTATCCAACCGTCGGCGCAGTGCGGGCACCGAGGCGATGTCGATATCGCCCGGTGGCGTCAAAACCGCTATGTCATTCCATTCATTCATACGACCATGGTTCCCCAAAAGAGCTCGCTCGATGCACACGTTTCTTCAACCGTAGGGATTTTGCCCGTCAGGCGTCGTGACCTACGATCGACCCCGTAAAAACTCAAGGGAGACCAGCGCGATGTCATCGTTCAGCGCCGACTCGGTAAAGCGGTCAAGCTCGCCCAAGACCTTACCGCAGATTCCCGATACGCCCTCACCCGAGACAGAGAGCAAAAGGTCGCGAAGGCGTTGTTCGCCAAAGAAAGCACCCGAGCGATCGCGTGCTTCGATTGTTCCATCGGTATACATAAATAGCATGTCACCAGGAGCGAATGTAAACACGCCCGTCTCGTAGACCATGCTCTCAAAGGCACCGATCACGCCAGATTGGCACCCAAGGAGCTCCACTTCTCCCCCGCAGGTCTCGCCGCCGCCAAGCGGCGTCGACGACGGCCTAATGACCATAGTGGGAGGATGTCCCGCCGAGCAATAGGTAGCGCGACCCGCCTTAAGATCGATCTTGGCGATAAACGCCGTCACAAACGTCTCGACCCTCGAAAAGCCCATGAGCATGCTATTGAGCGAGCGTGCCATACGGGCAGGCCCTGCACCCTCCCAGGCATAGGCCGTCAGCGCTGTCTTGACGAGTGCTGACATCGAAGCCGCCTCGATTCCCTTGCCGGATACATCGCCCAAAATCATAACGGCACAATCGTCGGGAAGTCGGACAAGCGTATAGAAGTCACCGCCGACCAACGCAGAATTCGTTGCCGATAGGTATACCGAATCGGTTGCAATGCCCGGAACGTCACCAAGCGAATTTCTCATGCCAACCTGAAGCGTCTGAGCGATATGACGCTCCTCGCGTTTTTGAGACTCGCCTTCATAGATCAGCTCAAAGTCATGCGCCAGATGCACCAGGTAGTCGTATTCAAGGTCGTCAATTGGTTCTTGGCTGCCATCACGGAGCAGCAAGGCACGCGTCGTCGGCCCCTTGGCAACGTCGGCGGGAACGATTGCATCGTTGTTCCGCTGACCGTCGCCCTCCGAGCGAACGCGTCCCGCCTCGAAGCCGGAATCGACATAGAGGCCCTGGCACGGCAGGCCATGAGCCCTCAACCATCCGCCCATAGGCATGGATTCGTCGACGCGGGTCAAGCGCACATGCTTAAGATCATCAGCACTCGCACCGCCCAGCACCGACGGCTCAAAACCATCGGAAGCGACCCCCAAACGCGCAGCTGGTGCGGTGGTGGAAAAGAAGAGCGACTCCGGATCGCCCGGCAACGGCACACGACTGCCGCCCTCAAAATCGATGACATAGGTTTCGAGGCCCGCATCATACTCCACGGGGCAGAAATGACAATTGAGCACCGTACAGATTTCCGTCGACACCGCTCGCGAGGCGGCAACGGGATCATCGAGATAGGTAAACAGTTCGTCGCGCAGCAAATTGAGCGAGCGGCCGAGCTCCGCCGTGCGGCGCGAACGTAAGCTCGACGCCATGCCGACCAGCTGAATAGACAGGTAATCGCAGATGACCTCGAGCACGTTCACGTCATAGGCAAGTGGCGCCTGGGGGCGTTTCCAGCCAACTTCCAACACGCCAAGGACCTGCGTGCCGTAAAACACAGGAAGACAGATCTCGCTGCGATACGGGGGCATATCCTGCACGCGCAGCAAGTGCTTGGAACGATTGTCCAAATCCATGAACATACCCGAAGCAACCCGGTCGCCCTCAAGGTCCTGCTGGATCGACAGGCGACAGGCACGCGACTCGCGAAGTACGTAGGTCGGAATGCCCGCGCCGTACGGCATAAACTCGGGCAGATAGCTGTCCTCAAGCTCCTTAGAAACACCGCGGAGCTTAAAGCCGCCGCTCTCGGAAAAATAGATAGCCGCACCGGAGGCATCGAGCGTTCCAACGAGCTGATTCAAAACGGTATCGAGCAAGCTGGGGAGCTCATCGGAGCCCACGGTACTCATAATGACCGAAAGGGTACCCGAAAGGCGTTTATTCGCCACCCTAAGCTCCGATAGCGCACGTTTGAGCTGACGATCGTGGGAATACTGCTCTTCGATGCTGTGAAGCGCCACCAGGACACGCGGTGCACGACGTCCAAAGATACGCGGAGGCGTAACGGAACCCGCGCGAACCAAGACGGGAATAAAAGACCCGTCGCTCAGCTTGAGCATCAGCTCGCTCTCGGAGCCATCGGTCTCAAACGGCAGGCGATGTTCGGTCGCGCGCTCAAAGGCAGACGAGTACAGAACGTCTTTGACATCACCGCTGATGACGTCAGCGCGTTCCTCGCACATCAGGTCGAGCAAACGATTATTCACATGCAGAATGGTTCCGTCGAGCTCACAGATGATGACAGCATCGCTCGTGATCTCGACCAGTTGGGCAACGTCTGCCCACTCGTTGCGCTCAAGCGTTTCCATCGTGGACCTCACCGTCTATCGGTAACAAAAAAGCCTCCGAAGAGGCTTCTGAAATGCGATGGTGTCGGAGGCGGGACTTGAACCCGCATGACCAAAAAGCGGTCACTAGCACCTCAAGCTAGCGCGTCTGCCAATTCCGCCACTCCGACATGCTATGCTGTTGATTCGCAGTTCGTTTTGTTGTACCCGCGCGTTCAACGAGGAAGATAATAACCTATGATTCGAGAACTGTGCAAGCACTTTTTAGAAAAAAGTTTACGAATTTGTAAATGCGCAGGTAGATCTATATGTCCGGCCCCGTATCGGTGTTGCCTCCCGGCGCGTCCTCGGGCATGAGCGATATTTTGCTACGCACTTCGTGCTGCGAAATATCGCTCCCCCTGCGGAATGCGCCGGGAGGCAACACCGATACGGGGCCTGCAAATACGTACTTCAGGCACAGTTCTCAAACATGTTCTGAGGGCTGATGCAAATTTGGTGGCTCGGCTTTGCCGAGCCCTTATATAAGGAGGCCGGAGCTAAAGCTCCGGCCTCGCTTAATTTCTCATTAATTTAAGTGAGCGATCAGGGAATCGCACTCCCCCTGCCGAGTTAACGTAGGGCCCGCCCTGGTGTTACTTTTCAGAACACTCCGCAGGACGCAAGAAACCCCCGCCGCACGAAGTGCGCAGCGGGGGTTTCTTGCATGTCCGAGGACGTTCTGAAAAGTAACACCAGGGCGGGCCCGGACAAGAACAACCGACTACAGGTCGATGTGCGATTCCTTGATCGGGAACGGCTCCGCGAAGTGGCAGGCGCAGCAGTGGCCCGGGGCAACTTCCTTAAACTCGGGAAGCTTCTCGGAGCAGATGCCCTGCGCGATCGGGCAGCGCGTGTGGAAACGGCAGCCGGTCGGCGGATCCAGCGGCGACGGCGGATCGCCGGCGAGGATGATGCGCTTGCGGGTCTTCTGGATATCAGGATCGGGAACCGGCACGGCAGACAGCAGCGACTGCGTGTACGGATGGTGAGGCTCGCTGTAGAGCGTCTTCCAGTCCGAAACCTCGACCATCTTGCCCAGGTACATAACGGCAACGCGATCGGAGATGTGCTGCACGACAGACAGGTCGTGAGCGATAAACAGATACGCGGTACCGAACTTGTCCTGCAGTTCCTTAAGCAGGTTCAAAACCTGAGCCTGAATGGACACATCCAGAGCGGAAACCGGCTCGTCGCAGATAATCAGCTTTGGCTTCAGCGCAAATGCGCGGGCAATGCCGACACGCTGACGCTGACCGCCGGAGAACTCATGAGGATAACGGTTGATGTGCTCGGGGTTCAGTCCGACAACGTCGAGAAGCTCGCGGACACGCTCAATGCGCTCTTCCTTGGTGCCCACGCCGTGAATGGTCATGGGCTCGGAGACGATCTCGCCGATGGTCATACGGGGATTCAGCGAAGCATAAGGATCCTGGAAGATAAACTGCATCTCGCGACGCATGTCCTTGATCTCATGCTTGCTCATCTCGGCAACGTCTTTGCCCTGGAAGAACACTTTGCCTGCCGTCGGCTTGGTCAGGCGCATGATGGTACGGCCCGTGGTGGACTTACCGCAACCAGACTCGCCGACCAGGCCAAAAGTCTCGCCCGGATAAATCTCGAACGAAATGTCATTCACTGCAGAGACGACACGCTTGGAGAAGCGCTTGGCGAACATGCCGGACTCAGCGGGAAACTCCTTAGAGAGGTGCTCGACCTTCAGCAGCGGAGTACGCTCGTTGGTATCTGCCATTACGCCTCACCTCCCTTCTTGGAATCCTTGCGCGTACGGGACGTCTCAGGAGCGTTCTTGAGGAACTCGGGGTCGCCGGAGTAGTGGCACGCAGAGTAATGACCAGACTCGGTGACAACGCGCTCGGGGCGCTGCTTGCGGCACTTGTCCGTCGCATAGGGGCAACGAGGAGAGAATACGCAGCCCTCAGGCAGGTTCATGAGCGAAGGCGGGTTGCCGTGAATCGGCGTAAGCGGCTTCTTCTCTTCGATGGCCTGCTCCGGGATGGAGCGGATAAGGCCCCAGGTGTAGGGGTGGCGACTCTCGTAGAAGATTTCCTCAGCAGTACCGAACTCGACGGGACGGCCGGCGTACATAACCATGATCTTATCGGCCATATCGGCAACGACGCCCAGGTCATGGGTAATCATGATGATGGCGTTGCCGTTCTTCTCCTGCATTTCCTGCATGAGCTCGATAATCTGAGCCTGAATGGTAACGTCCAGAGCCGTCGTGGGCTCGTCGGCAATCAGAATATCGGGATCGCAGGCAAGAGCCATGGCAATCATGACTCGCTGACGCATACCGCCAGAGAACTGGTGCGGATACTCATTGACGCGCTTCTCGGGCTCGGGGATACCCACGAGGTCCAAAAGCTCGGTGGCACGCTTGAGCGCCTCCTGCTTGGAGTAGCCACGGTGCAGACGAAGACCCTCGCCCACCTGCTTGCCGATCTTATAGACCGGGTTCAAGGAGGTCATAGGATCCTGGAAGATCATCGCGATATCGTTGCCGCGAATGTGCTGCATCTCTTCCTCGGTCATTTCGAGGATGGAGCGGCCGCGATAGCGAACGTCACCGCCCTCGATCTTTCCCGGAGGCATCGAGATGAGGCCCATGATGGTCATGGCGGTCACGGACTTACCGGAGCCGGACTCACCGACGACGCCCAGGGTCTCGCCGCGATCGAGCGTGTAGGAGACACCGTCGACAGCGCGAACAACGCCATCCTCGGTGTGGAAATACATCTTAAGGTCATCGACCTCGAGCAGATGCTGGCCCTCGGGAACCGGCTGGTCCTTCAGGTCCACATAGTTCTTGTTCTTCTTCATCCTTATGCGTCCTTCATCTTGACGTCGAGGGCGTCGCGCAGACCGTCACCCAGCAGGGTGAAGGCGAGCACCGTCGAGAGAATTGCCAGACCGGGCATAATCATCATCCAGGGAGCGGTCAGAAGATACTGCTGACCGTCCTGAATCATGGAGCCCCACGAAGGCGTAGGCGGAATAACGCCCATGCCGAGGAAGGACAGAGCGGACTCGGTCAGAATGGCGCCACCAATGTTCATGGTCGCGTAGACCACGATGGAGGCGACGGAGTTCGGGAAGATGTGACGTACGACGATACGAGCATCGGATGCACCCATCGCGCGCGCAGCATCAACATAGTCATTTTCCTTGACCGTCAGGATCGCGGATCGGAAGACGCGCGCAATCGAAGGCCAGCCGAGAATACCGATGGCGATAAAGACGTTCTGAAGGCCACGGCCGATAACGGCGATCATGGCGACAACGAACAGCACGTACGGGAACGCCAGGAAGATGTCCGCACAGCGCATGATGATCGTATCCCAGATGCCGCCGTAGAAACCGGCCAGAGCACCCATGACCAGACCAATTAGCGTGGAGATCGCGGTGGCCATAATTCCGACGGACAGCGAAACGCGCGCACCGTAGATAACGCGGACGAGAATGTCGCGACCAAGGGCGTCGGTGCCAAACGGGTGCTCTGCACACGGAGCCAACAGCGACGTCTCGGCCATAGTGGTCGAGTCGGAAGCCGTCGGGGAACCGAGCCAGGGCTTAGCCCACAGATCTGCAGTCAGGGCAACCACAACGACGATGATGATCCAGCAGACACCGATAACGGCGAGCTTGTTCTTACGAAGACGCTTAAAAGCGTCGCCCCACAGCGTGCGGGACTTGGCGGGAGCAGATGCGGCCTTGGTGGCGGTAGCCTGCTCCTGAGACTGAGAATCAGTTTCCTGCATGAGACGTACCTCCCTTAGGCCTTATCCGACGGACCGCCAAGGCGGATGCGCGGGTCGAGGAATGCATAGCTAATGTCGACGAGCAGGTTGATCACCATGACGACGACAACGATGAGCGTAACGCCGCCCATAACGATGGGCCAGTCACGCATGCTAATGGCGCGATAGACCTCATAGCCGATACCGGGCCAGTTAAAGACTGTCTCGGTCAGGATGGCGCCCGAAAGCATGCCGCCAAAGTCGACACCAATATAGGTAACGACGGGGATGAGTGCATTCTTAAGCGCATGCTTGACGATGATCGCACGATTGGAGAGACCCTTGGCCTTTGCCGTACGGATGTAATCCTGGTTCATGACGTCAAGCAGCTGCGAGCGCATAATGCGCGCAGCATAAGCGGTCGAAACCGAAGCCAGCGTAATGGTCGGAAGCACATAGTGCATCCAATCCTGATACTGAGAGCTGGAACCGCCGGCACCCGAGATCGGCATGGAGATTGCACCGCCCGTGGCGTCCTTGAGGATGACGCCAAAGAACAGCTGCAGCAACATACCGAGCCAGAAGGCCGGGACCGCAACGAGGATCGACGTGGTGAGCGTTACCAAAATATCCCAGAAGGAATAACGCTTTACCGCCGAAATGATACCCGCACCGATACCCATAATTGCCTCGAGCACGATGGCGCACGCGGCAAGTTTGACCGTATACGGATACTTCTGGGCAAAGATTTCCGTAACCGGCAGCTTGCGCTGATACGAATTGCCCAGATCGCCATGAAGCAGGCCGTTCATGTAATACAAGTAACGGTCCACGAGCGACGTTTGAACGGGGTCGCCGTTCTCGTCAAGGATCGCGTTGCCGTCCTCGTCCGTCTGGACCAGGTGATAGCGGACGCGAAGCTGAAGCTCCACCTCGGGGGACAGAGCCTTGTCTCCACCGATCAGCTTGATCGGATCTCCCGGCACGATATTCTGGAGGGCGAACAGAATCAGCGTAACGCCCAAAAACACCGGGATGAACTGAAGCACACGTTTAACGATGTACTTACCCATACCACTCCCCTATCTAGGGATTAACCTAAATGGGATGCCGATCGCCAGACCGGCATCCCAAAATTACCATCAGCCAGTTTACCCCAGGTTAGGGAGAACTGTATGTTTCCCATGAGGTCTACGTAAATACTTGACCCTCACGGAAGCTGCAAACTCTTAGGCGAGCTCAGCGGTACCCAGATCGGCGTGCTTCTGCGGATCGACATAGAGGTGCTTAATGCGATCGGAGCCGGCGATGGTGTGCGTGTAGAACATAATCGGGATGACCGGGCAGTCGGCAGCGACCATTGCGTCGGCCTCCTGCATCTTAGCGACGCGCTCCTCGTCGTCAACAATAGTACGAGCCTCGTCGACCTTGGCGTCGAACTCGGGATTGTTGTAACCGGAGCGGTTGTCGCCACCGAGGGAGTCGGAGTGGAACAGCGGATACAGGAAGTTGTCCATGATCGGGTAGTCGGCAATCCAACCCAGACGACCGAACTGATAGTTAAAGTTCTGATACTGCTCGAGCAGGGCAGACCACTCAGGGGTATCGGAGACAGCGGTAACGCCAACCTTGGCGAGGTCACCGATGATGGACTCCATGATCTCCTTGTGACCGCCGTCCTGGTTGTAGGACAGGGTCACGCTAATGCCACG
Organism: uncultured Collinsella sp.; assembly: GCA_900547715.1. GTDB lineage: Bacteria > Actinomycetota > Coriobacteriia > Coriobacteriales > Coriobacteriaceae > Collinsella. The sequence continues at coordinate 9,032 of URHU01000041.1, forward strand.
ATCGCCGTTAGCGCCAGCGGGAGCAACCTTGTCGAGGTACTCGTTAGCCTTGTCGACATCGTAGGCGCAGAACTCCCATGCGCCCTCCTTGTAGCCATCGATGCCCGGAGGAACAATGCCGTCGGCAGGGGTACGGGTACCCTTGAAGATGGTCTTGCAGATGGCCTCACGGTTAATGGCCAGGGAGATGCCCCTACGCAGGTCGGCGTTGTTGAACGGCTCGGCCGTGGTGTTGCAGGTCAGATAGTACGTGGAAGGCTCGGCGCCGAGCAGCATGCGCTCGCCGTCACCCATGGTGTAGCCGTCCTTGGACACGCCGCGATCCTTCTTGGCGGCATCGATCTGAGCGACGGGAACGTCGCAGACATCGAGGTTACCGGCCTGGAACTCCTTGTAAGCGGTCTCCATGTCCTTGATGACCTGGAAGTGGATGCCATCGATCTTGGCCTTGTCGCCATAGTAATCGTCGAACTTCTTGACGTTGATCTCCTGGCCATCCTCCCACTTGCCGTCCATCATGAACGGGCCGTTACCGACCGGGGCAAGATAGAAGCTCTTGACATCGGACTCGGCGCACTCGGGAACCGGGGCCAGAGCCGGATGAGAGGCGACGAAGGGGAAGTCAGCGTAAGCGGAAGACAGCTTGACGACGAGGGTCTCATCGTCGGGGCACGTAACACCGCTGAGCTCGGTAGCGTTACCGGCAAGCAGGTCGTCATAACCCTCGACCATGGAAAGGTGATAGGAGACCTCGGAAGGGCCGTACTCGGTAGCGATGGCCGACTTGGTGTTGACCAGACGCTCCCAACCGAGCTTGAAGGACTTGGAGGTAACGTCGTCACCGTTGTGGAACTTGGCCTTCTTGATCTTGAAGGTAAACTCGGTGGCGTCGTCATTGGACTCAAAGGACTCGCAAGCCAGCGGAACGATCTCGCCCTTCTCGGCGTCGTAAGAGGTCAGAGCGTCAAAGAGCTGGTACTCGACCTGAGTGCCCTGGTCCTCCTGGACGTTGTAGGGGTCGATGCAGACCGGGTTGTTGATGTAGAAGTTCAGCGTCGAACCGGACTCAGAACCGGAAGCGTCGCCACCCTTCTTGCCGCATGCGGCAAGAAAAGCCATGGAGCTCGCAGCAAGGGTACCGCCAACGAAGGCGCGACGACCCATAACGGGCTGGTGGAACATAGAATCAGCCATGCCATCCTCCTTATGAGATAGGACAAAGAAATGTTCAGTCGGACACATGTCGAGACAATCCGATCCGAACCATCAAAACGTCGCCCGTCGCTATGGCTGGTTATGCACAACGGACCAACGTTTCGCAATACAGTAGCGCATTTTATGCACGATTTGGGGCTAATTCCGGTCAACGGTCAAGAATTTCTTTAGTTGGGCGAAGTATGTGGGGATATTTTGACTCTGTTACAAATTTGTAAACAAAAAGGGTCCCGCACTTGCGGAACCCTTTTCAATTATTTTATGCGGCTCGTGTTTAGTAGCCCACGATGCCTTGCGGGAAGAAGAACATGCACAGCACGACGCACACGGCAAACACGACAGCCATGATGACGGTCAGGCGATCGAGGTTCTGCTCCATAACGCCTGTGGCAGAGCTGGAGTTATACAGCGAGCTAGCGATCATATCCGAAACGCCGGTGCCCTTACCGGAATGCATCAGGACGAGAATCGTCAACGCCACGGCAGAGACAGCCCAAACGACAAACAGAAGAATCTGGAACGGACCCATAGATAAGCTCCTTAATAGAACAATTCAAACTCCAGTACTGTACCACAATCCCCAGCACTCCCCCACCCGCCATTTAGGTACGGGGTAGAAATGGCAGAAATATTAAAAAGGGGGTTGTCCGGTCGTGGACAACCCCCTTACTAGAAAACGGTATTTGTTTTCTATTAGGCCTCGGTGGCGAGCACGCGACCCGTCATCTCGGCGGAAGGCTCAATACCAGCCATGGCGAGCATGGTCGGAGCGATATCGGAAAGACGGCCGTCCTCGATACCGGTGAGCTTGGCCTTCTCATCAACGATGATGAACGGCACACGGTTGGTGGTGTGAGCCGTGAACGGATGCTTGGAACCGTCGGAAGCAACGTCAAACATGTGGTCGGCGTTGCCGTGGTCGGCGGTGATCAGCGCAAAGCCACCCTTGGCGAGAATCGCCGGGACAACCTTGGACAAGGCATCGTCAACAGCCTCGACGGCCTTAACGGCGGCGTCGAAGACACCGGTGTGACCAACCATGTCGCAGTTCGCGAAGTTCACGATGTAGAAATCAGCGCGATCCTCGTTGATGGCAGCGACGAGCTTCTCGGTAACCTCGGGAGCGCTCATCTCAGGCTGCAGATCGTAGGTAGCGACCTTGGGGGAAGCGACGAGCACGCGCTCCTCGCCCTCCTTGGGCTCCTCGATGCCGCCGTTGAGGAAGAACGTCACGTGGGCGTACTTCTCGGTCTCGGCGGTGTGCAGCTGCTTCAGGCCGTTGGCGGCGATAACGTCGGCCAGGACGTTCTCGGGGAACGTCTTGGGGAAGGCGACCTCGACGTCAAACGTCGGATCGTACTCGGTCATCGTCACAAAGTGCGAAAGCTTGATCTGCTCGCGCTCAAAGCCGTCGAACTCCTTGTCCGTGAACACGCGGGTCATCTGACGAGCGCGGTCGGGACGGAAGTTGAAGAAGATGGCCGCGTCGCCCTCGTGGATGCCCTCGTTGTGGGCAGCGAAGGGCTCGACGAACTCGTCGCCGCGCGGATCCTTCTCGTAGTAGGCCTTGATACCGGCAACGGGGTCGGTATCAGCATCGGACGCGTTGACCATGACGTCGTAGGCGCGCTGGATGCGCTCCCAACGATTATCGCGGTCCATGGCCCAATAACGGCCCGAGACGGTGGCAACGCGAGCGTCGCAACCGGTCTCCTCGGAGATCTTAGCCAGGAAGGCGCAGAACTCACTCATGTAGCCAGCGCCGGACTGCGGGTCAACGTCGCGGCCATCCATGAAGGCGTGGACGCGAACGGTCTTGACACCGTGCTCGGCAGCCATCTTGACCAGAGCCTCGACGTGGTTCATGTGGGAGTGAACGCCGCCAGGGCTCATAAGGCCCATAAGGTGAAGGGTCTTGCCCTCGGCCTTGACATCGTCCATAGCCTTGACGAAAACCTCGTTCTTGGCGATGGAGCCGTCCTTGATGGCATTGTTGATGCGCGAAAGCTCCTGGAACACGATGCGGCCGGCACCGATGTTGAGGTGACCCACCTCGGAGTTGCCCATCTGGCCGTCGGGAAGGCCCACGTCCTCGCCCGAAGCACCGAGCGTGGTGTGGGGGTACTTCACGTACAGGCTATCAAGGAAGGGCGTCTTGGCAGCGGCGACGGCGTTCTCGCCATCGGCCGGAGCCAGGCCGCAGCCGTCCATGATAATCAGGAGTGCAGGAAGATGACGCTGTGCCATATGTCCTACTCGCCTGCCTTGACGACCATAGAGGCGAAGTCGGCAGCCTTGAGCGAAGCGCCGCCCACGAGGGCGCCGTCAACGTCGGGCTTGGCGACGAGCTCAGCGATGTTGCCGGGCTTGGCAGAGCCACCATAGAGAACGCGGATGCCGTTAGCGAGCTCCTCGCCGAACATCTCCTTGAGGGTCTCACGGATAGCGCCGCAGACCTCCTGAGCGTCCTCGGCGGTAGCGGTCTTGCCGGTGCCAATGGCCCAGATGGGCTCGTAGGCGACGACGACCTGCTTGGGGCAGGTGATCTCAAGACCAGCAAGGCCAGCCTTGACCTGGTTCACGACGTGCTCGACATAGGTGCCAGCCTCGCGGACCTCGAGGGACTCGCCGCAGCAGAAGACGGGAACAAGACCGGCGGCAACGAGAGCCTTGGCCTTCTTGTTCTGGTCCTCGTCGGTCTCGTGGAAGTAGTCACGACGCTCGGAGTGGCCAATGATGCAGTAGGTGCAGCCAGCGGACTTGAGCATGTCGCAAGAGGACTCACCGGTGAAGGCACCCTTGGCCTCCCAGTACACGTTCTGTGCACCGAGGGCGATGGGGGCAGCCTGAATGCGGTCATGAACCGTGGTGATGTCGATGGTCGGAGGGCAGACGAGCACCTCGACGCCAGCCGGAACCTCGGGCAGAGCCTGAGCCAGCTCGTCGGCGAGTTTGGCGGCCTCGGCGACGTCGTTGTTCATCTTCCAGTTACCAGCGATGAGAAGGGTGCGATTAGGCATCGAGAAGCGCCTCCACTCCGGGCAGGGCCTTACCCTCGACGAGCTCCATGGAAGCGCCACCACCGGTGGAGATCCAGCTCATCTTGTCGGCCAGGTTGAACTTGTTGACAGCCGCGACAGAGTCGCCACCGCCGATGATCGAGGTGCAGTCGGCCTCGGCGACAGCCTCGGCGATAGCCTGGGTGCCGTGAGCGAAGTTGTCGAACTCGAAGACGCCCATGGGGCCATTCCAGAACACAGTCTTGGCGCCCTTGACGGCCTCGGCGTAGAGCTCCTCGGTCTTAGGACCGATGTCCATGCCCTCGCGGTCGTCAGGGATAGCGTCGGAAGCGACAACCTCGGGGACAGCGTCCTCGCCAAAGTGATCGGCAACGCGGTTGTCGATGGGGAGCAGGATCTTGACGCCCTTCTCCTCGGCCTTCTTGAGCATCTCGCCGGCGCGCTCGACCCAGTCCTCTTCCTTGAGGGACTGACCGACGGAAAGGCCCTGAGCCAGGAAGAAGGTGTAGGCCATGCCGCCACCGATGATCAGGGTGTCAGCAGAGTCGATGAGGTGATCGAGAACGCCGATCTTGGAGGAAACCTTGGAACCGCCGACGATGGCGACGAAGGGGCGCTCGGGCTCGGCGAAGATGCCGGTCAGCGTGTCGACCTCCTTCTCGAGCAGGAAGCCAGCGACGGCAGGCAGGTAAGCGGCGGGGCCCACGACGGAACCCTGGGCGCGGTGAGCGGTGCCGAAGGCATCGAGAACGAAGACGTCACCATAGGAAGCGAGCTTCTTCGCGATCTCGGGGTCGTTCTTCTTCTCACGCTTGTCGAAACGGACGTTCTCGAGAACGAGGACCTTGCCCGGCTCGACGGCGGCGACAGCCTCAGCAGCCTTCTCGCCGTAAGTGTCGGCGACAAAGGCAACGTCGAGACCAGAGAGCTCAGCGAGCTTCTTAGCGACAGGCTCAAGGGAGAGCTCAGGCTGGAAGCCGGTACCCTCGGGGCGGCCGAGGTGGCTCATGAGGATGACGCGAGCGTTGTGCTCAACGAGGTAGTTGATGGTGGGCAGGGCAGCCTTAATACGGGTGGTGTCGCCAACGACGCCATCCTTGATAGGCACGTTGAAGTCAACGCGGACGAGAACGCGCTTGCCGTCGACATCGATGTCGCGGACGGTCTTCTTGGTAAAGGCCATGTTTGCTTCTACCTTTCGTACGTGTCTGCCTTCCATTGCGGCAGACGATTTCTTATAAAAAGGACGCGACCCTAGGGTGTAAGCCCTATAAGGCCGCGCCCTTCTTTAGACGCTCAACGAGCTATTCGCTAAAAGCTAAATTAAGCAACGAACTTCTCGAAGTACTTGATGGTGCGGACCATCTGAGAGGTGTAGGAGTTCTCGTTGTCGTACCAAGAGGTGACCTGAACGAGGGTCTGGCCGTTGCCGAGGTCGGAGGCCATGGTCTGAGTGGCGTCGAAGATGGAGCCGTGGGTCTCGCCGACGATGTCGCGGGAGACGATCTGGTCCTCGTTGTAGGCGAAGGTATCGGGGATGGTCTCGGCGTAGGCCTTCATGGCAGCGTTGACCTCGTCGACGGTGACCTTCTTGTCAACGACGGCGTAGAGGTTGGTCAGCGAGCCGGTCGGCGTCGGGACGCGCTGGGCGGCACCGATGAGCTTGCCGTTGAGCTCGGGGAGAACCAGGCCGATGGCCTTGGCAGCGCCCGTGGTGTTCGGGACGATGTTCTCGGAGCAGGCGCGGGAGCGACGGAAGTTGCCCTTGCGCTGCGGGCCGTCGAGCGGCATCTGGTCGCCGGTGTAGGCGTGGATGGTGGTCATGATGCCGGACACGATGGGAGCGAAGTCGTTCAGACCCTTGGCCATCGGGGCGAGGCAGTTGGTGGTGCAGGAAGCAGCGGAGATGACCTGATCCTCAGCGGTCAGGGTCTTCTCGTTGACGGAGTAGACGATGGTCTTCAGGTCGTTGCCTGCGGGAGCAGAGATAACGACCTTCTTTGCGCCAGCCTGGATGTGAGCCATGCTCTTCTCCTTGCTGGTGTAGAAGCCGGTGCACTCCAGAACGACATCAACGTTCAGCTCGCCCCAGGGAGCATCCTTTGCGTCCTTAACAGCGTAGATCTTGATCTCCTTGCCGTCAACAATGATGGAATCCTCGGTGGACTCGACAGTATGCTTGCCCTCGCCGATCTTGCCGCAGAAAGAACCCTGAGCAGTATCGTACTTCAGCAGGTGAGCCAGCATCTTGGGGCTGGTCAGGTCGTTGATTGCGACGACCTCGTAACCCTCAGCATCAAACATCTGACGGAAAGCCAGACGACCAATACGACCGAAACCATTGATAGCAACTCTAACAGCCATGTTAATAGTACCTCCTAATTGTTTTTACCCTAAAATGGATAAATCACGGTATCTTTATTTTAGACCAAAACGCAGAAAGTTTCAAGTGTCTGCCAAAAAATTAACAAGACATTCACTGCCTGTCTCTTATACACATCTGACGCTGC
>URHU01000042.1:0-14584 GCA_900547715.1 uncultured Collinsella sp.
ACACGCGTAAGATCGTCGGCAGCGTCAGATGTGTATAAGAGACAGGTATCAGTAATCGTCATGCCGCGACCGCCGGGCAGGCGATACGAACGCGTCGTCGGGTCGAGCGTAGCAAACAGCTTGTCCTGCGAAAGTACCGTAGAGCCGGTCAGGCGATTGAGCAACGTCGATTTACCGGCATTGGTATAACCGGCTAACGCGACGCGAAACGCCGGTGACTCAATGCGGCTCTTGGACTGGACATCGCGACGCTGTTCAACCTGCTTAAGCTCACGACGAAGCGCGGCAATCTTATTGCGAATCAAGCGACGGTCAACCTCGAGCTGGCTTTCACCCTGACCAAAGCGTGAGCCGATGCCGCCGCGCGTCTGTTCCTTGGCGAGATGGCTCCACATGCCACGCAGACGAGGCAACAGATATTGAAGCTGCGCCAGCTGTACCTGCAGGCGTCCCTCACGCGTCTGAGCATGCAGGCCAAAGATATCCAGAATCAGTGCTGTACGATCGATAATCTTTACCGGCTCGCCCACGGCTTTCTCCAAATAGGATTGCTGCGAGGGCGTCAGGTCGTCGTCGAAGATAACAACATCGACATCCATGCGATGCACCAGGCCGCACAGCTCTTCAACCTTACCGGAACCGATAAACGATTTTGGATACGGCTTAACCAAACGCTGTGACAAACGCGCCACGCACTGGGCGCCAGCCGTATGGGCCAGGCGCTCAAGCTCGTCAAGCGAACGATCGAGCGGCCATGCATTGTCGCGCCACTCAACACCAACTAATATGGCACGCTCGGGCTCGGGTGCCGTGGGAACAAGGGGGAAACGGGCCATTAGGCAGCCTCAATACGATGCAGGATGTCCTCAACGACCTCATCGATCGTAAACTCGTCCATATCAAACCACACGATACGGTCATCGCGCTTAAACCACGAAAGCTGACGTTTGGCATAGCGACGCGAACGCATCTTGATGAGTTCGCGAGCCTCATCCATAGAAATCACGCCATTGAAAGCATCAATGATCTCTTTATAGCCAATTGCCTGCATCGAAGTCAGGGCATCTCCCAGCCCCTGGTCCATAAGACCGCGAACCTCATCGACAAGACCCTGCTCAAACATCATATCGACACGCAGGTTAATGCGCTCGTAGAGCACCTCGCGATTACGCGTCAGACCAAACCATAGAGCATGATAATGCTCGCGCGGAACACTAAACTGACTTTTTTGCTGTGCATAGGAAATACCGTCATCATGCATCTCGAGCGCACGAATCACACGGCGCACATTATGGGGATGAATAACAGCAGCCGATTCTGGGTCGCGCTCGGCAAGCAGGGCATGCAGCTCTTCCTCGCCAATACGCTCGGCAAGCTCCTGATAGCCCATACGACGATCGTCCTCAAGTTCACCCGAAGGAAAGTCCATTTCATCGAGGGCGGCCTTGAGATACAGCCCCGTACCTCCGCAAAAAACCGGCAGACAACCCGAACCAAGGAGACGTTCAACATGCGCGCGAGCGTCAGCCTGATAAAGCGCAGCAGAATACGCCACACCCGGCTCTACAATGTCGACGAGACGCAGCGGCGCCGTACACTCATCGGGCGCCATCTTTGCGGTACCGATGTCCATGCCGCGATAGATTTGCATCGCATCGCACGACAGCACTTCGGACGAAAGACGAGCTGCCAAACGGTCGGCAACATCACTCTTACCAACCGCCGTCGGACCGACGATCGCAACGGCGGAAAGTCCTGCCCTGGGAGAAACCATTAGCGCGGCTCGCCCACAACGGAGCCGGACAAATACCAGGTCTTGGCAACGTCAACGTCAACATCAACGATCTTGCCAACTAGCTGATCGATGCTGTAACCCTCGGGAATAGGCGCATGCACGGTCTGATTCTTGGGACTCTTGCCCAGCAGGACCGCGTCGTTCTTTTTACTCGTTCCCTCAATGAGCGCCGGCACCACAGTATGAAGCTCACCCTGGTTATACTCGTGTGCCGTAGTCTCGATAACCTTAACCAGGCGGTTGAAACGCTCGAGAATAACCTCATGCGGCGTAGGATCGTCAATCTCTGCGGCCGGGGTACCGGCGCGCTTGGAATAGATGAAGGTATAGGCCTGAGCATAGCGGACCGTCTCGGCAAGTGAGAGCGTCTGCTCAAAGTCCTCTTCAGTCTCGCCCGGGAAGCCAACGATAATATCGGTCGAGAGCGCGATATCGGGCATGCGGTTGCGAATGCGATCGACCAGGCCCAGATAGTCCTCGCGTGTATAACGGCGATTCATCTCTTTGAGGATCCGCGTCGAACCTGACTGGACGGCCAAGTGAAGCTGCGGCATGACGGCGGGCGTCTCGGCCATGGCGTCGATGGTCTCGGGCAGCAGATCCTTAGGATGAGAAGAGGTAAAGAAGATGCGCTCCACACCCGTATCGCCCACGGCACGCAGCAGATCGGCAAAACGCGGCTTGCCAAACAGATCGCGACCATATGAGTTAACGTTTTGGCCCAGCAGCGTAATCTCGCGCACGCCCTGGCGCACCAAACCGGTCACCTCGTCGACAATTTCCTCGAAGGGGCGGCTCTTTTCGCGACCGCGCACGTACGGCACGATGCAATAGGTACAGAAATTATTGCAGCCCGTCATGATGGGCACCCAGGCGTGATACTGGGTCTCGCGATGCCACGGCATGCTCATGGCATCCGTATCCTCATGCTCATTGGTGCGGATATGACGCTTGCCGTCAAGGAACGCCTCGGCAATGAGCTCGGCCACATGTGCGATAGAATGCGTGCCAAAGATGACATTGACGTTATCGACGTTGATGAGCAGGCCCTCGCCATCACGCTGCGCAATGCAGCCGCCCACGGCAACCACACGCTTGCGCGAAGGCGAAGGCGGCAGGCTTTTGCAGGAATTGCACTGACCGTACAGGCGAGTATCGGCGGCCTCACGCACACAGCATGTCATGAAGACAACGATATCGGCATGCTCGGGATCGAGCGCCATGAGACAGCCATACGAATCAAGCAGACCGCTCACGCGCTCGGAATCGTGCTGATTCATCTGGCAGCCAAAGGTGCGGATAAAGTAGGTTTTACCGGCAAGAATATCGCGTACGGAACGCTGGTCCATGTGCATAAGTCCTAACGATGGAAGGGAGGCGAATCGAGGCAAGCAGAAGCTATGCCACAGGCTTAACATCATCCATGACGACGTTATCCATAGCAGCTCGATTGATCTGGTGAACGTAGATAGAAAGGCGGATGGCCGTGCGCGACTCCCCGTTAATGAGGATGTCGGAGAACACGGGCGCGCAGGAAATATCAAAACCGGTTGGAATCAAAAAACCGCGCGCGATAGCCACGGCCTTAATGGCCTGGTTGACAGCACCAGCGCCGACACACTGGATGTTGACGGGTACACCATCCTTGACCATGCCGGCGATGGCGCCGGCAACGGACGCGGGCGATGATTTGCTTGATACCTTCAGGCAATCCATGAAGAAACTCCTGCGTTTAAAAGTACGTTTTAACTGCAATAACTGTATCGTACCGAGTGGACTCGGTAAAGGCACTATTCCTCTTTGGCAAGATCGAAGGTCACAGTGATTCGATCACGCGAAACACGAATCTTTGGGTCGCCGCAAAGGTTGAGATAGTACCTGGCGGCAAGGTCATTGAAGTCCCGCTCCACAGCACGCGAAAACTGTGCCATGTCATCCTTGGCAATACGTAGCCCGCGACGATCCTTCGCGAGATCGACAGGAGCCGGCGCATGCGAGGACGAATCACGCTCGCGCAGCAGACGCGCGGTCACACCGCGAACGGGCTTAATCTGCCCTGCCAAAATGCGATGTGCCGTGCGCTCGGACATCCCAAGACCCAAACCCGAGCAGATACGGATAAAGTCCTCGGCATCAGAGGCAAGGCCTAAACGATCGACAACCGGAAGCTCGCTCTCGTCATCAATAAACAGGAGACGAGACGTATCGAGCCGACTTGACGCCTGAGCATAAAGGGTCGCGGCAATCTCAGACGGAGAACCAAGATAGACATCGCAACCACGCAGCTCCTCGAGCGCAAACTCACAGGCAGCGCGAATAATATTATGCGGGCCGCGAGCACAGACATAACGTCCGTCCTCATCCTTGACGGCCTGGGGCCAGCTGGACTGATCGGCACGCTCACTGAGGCGGTCGGCTGCAACGCTCACCTTAAAGGCTGAACCAAGATCGACGCCGGACGTGACCACACGGGCCTCGTCGGTGTTCTGCTTGATCGAAAACAATGCCATGCCACGACCGTGAACGCCCCAACGGTCCATCTTCATGCTCTCGAGCTTGGAGGTAACGCGGGCATCGAAGATTCGCTCTTGCATATCCTGCGGAACGCCCGAACCGTTATCCAGAAAGACAAGCGTGCGGACGCCATCTTCCTTGGTCGTGGCGAGATAGACCTTGTCGGCGCCGGCATCGCGAGCATTACGGAGCATTTCGATGACGATATCCTCGACATGCTGAATGTCGTGTTTTGCCTGGCGCCGCTCGGCCTCCGAAACGCGGAGGCGGACATACCCCTCGCCAAGGTTCTCCTCGACGCGAAGGTTGCCCTCCCCCGACATCGACGCGATAAATGAGATGAGCTCGTTCGCGTCGCTCATGTTATTTAGCGATATCGACAGCGCGGCTCTCGCGAATCACGACGACGCGCACCTGACCGGGATACTCCATCTCTTCCTCGATCTGATGGGCGATATCGTGAGCCAGGACCGTGGACTGGGCATCGGAGATCTTGTCCGGCTGAACCATGACGTGGACCTCGCGACCAGCCTGCATGGCATAGGTACGCTCGACGCCTTCATGGGAGTTGGCAATCTCCTCGAGCTTCTCAAGACGCTTGATGTAGTTCTCGGCAGACTCGCGACGGGCACCGGGGCGAGAGGCGGAGACGGCATCGGCGGCCTGTACCAGGACATCGAGCACCGTGTTGGGGTCGACATCGGCATGGTGAGCCTCGATAGCGTGGACGATAACGGGCTTCTCACCATAACGGCGGGCAAGCTCGGCGCCGATGACGGCATGCGGGCCCTCGACGTCGTGGTCGATTGCCTTGCCAAGGTCGTGCAGCAGGCCGGCGCGCTTGGCGGTCACAACGTCCAGGCCAAGCTCGGAAGCCATCACGCCGCACAGGTCAGAGACTTCGAGGGAGTGCTGAAGCACGTTCTGACCAAACGAAGTACGGTAGCGCAGGGCACCAAGGGTCTTGACGATCTCGGGATGCAGGTCGTGAATGCCGGTATCGAAGGCAGCCTGCTCGCCAGCCTCGCGCACGCGCTGCTGAACCAGGTCGGCAGCCTTGTGATACATCTCCTCGATGCGAGCGGGGTGAATGCGGCCGTCGGCGATGAGGTTCTCGAGGGCAACACGAGCGGTCTCACGACGGACCGGGTCGAAGCTCGAAAGAACGACGGTCTCGGGCGTATCGTCGATCACGAGGTTGACACCGGAAACCTGCTCGAAGGTCCGGATGTTGCGACCCTCGCGACCGATGATACGGCCCTTGAGGTCATCAGAGGGAATGTGCACGGAGGTAACGGTGACCTCGGCTGTGTGGTCGGCAGCGCAGCGCTGAATCGCCAGGGACAGAATCTCCTGGGCGGTCTTGTGGCACTCGGCGCGAACCTGCTGCTCGGACTCGCGAATGATCGTGGCGGCCTCGTGGGTGACCTCGCCGCGAACCTTATCGAGGAGCTCCTTGTGGGCGTCCTCGCGGGTAAGGTCGGCAATACGCTCGAGCTCGGAGGTCTGCTTAGTGCAGAGCTCCTCAAGCTCGCGGGAGCGCTTCTCGACCTGACCGGCCTGGCTGGACAGCTGGTGCTCACGCTTGTCGAGAGCGTCGTTTCGGCGATCAAGGGACTCCTCGCGCTGCATCACGCGGTTCTCAAGCGTACGAATCTCGCTCTTACGCTGCTTGTCCTCGGCCTCGGCGGCCTGCTTGTTCTTGATGATCTCCTCTTTAGCCTCGAGCAGAGCCTCTTTTTTGAGGGTCTCGGCCTGACGCTTAGCATCACCGATCAGGGACTCAGCCTGTGCGTGTGCCGACTGGATCTTTTCGTCGGCCTCGTGAAGACTACCCTGCTTGGCGGTGCGCATGTAGGCAATGGCGGCGATGGCACCCAAAACGATGCCAACGAGCGCTGCGATGATAGGCATGCTCACTCCTTTTTATGGATTCGTTACACAACAAAGCGAACCGTCCTTACGAACGGCTCGCGACATTTGAGTAATATGGGCGCAGCTTATGCGGGTCGGATACAGATAAACATATAAACAAACTCATCACAGATGAGCACATATCACAAAGCAAATGACAGTGTTTATCGTACGTTGAACCACAACAACTGTCAAATAAATGGCCCCGGCACGGCGGCTAAAACGCGGTGAACGGCAGGGCAACAAAGCGCATACGCCTAAACTGCACATTCCTCGCGTTCGGCATCGAGACGTGCCTTAACGGCATCGGCGGCGATGTGATACGAGAAGCCCTTGCCCATCAAAAACCGAACCAGTTTTTCGAATCCGCGCGTCTCTGGAACACGACGCTTGGCGAGCAGGGCTGACGCACGCGTCAAATCGTCTTCGACGGCAAAATAATCCTCGGGATAACCGGGAATGTCATCGAGCACGACATGACGGCGCTTGAGCTCGGTCTCGATTTTGCGCTGTCCCCAACCGCGCCGCTTGCGCTCCTCGATAAAGTACGAGCAAAAGCGGCTCTCGTCTAAAAAGCGATACTCGGTGGCGCGCTCGACGGCGAAATCGATCGCAGGCTGGTGAAAGCCGTAGCGAGCCAGCTTGTCACGGACCTCACCCGTCGCATGGTCGCGGCGCGATAACATCTCGGTCACCATGGTAAGTGCACATTTACGCTCAATGAGCTGCACCGCCTCACGGAAGTTGTCCCAATCACAGGGAAGATCGGGGCGGTTTTTGACATACAGCCGCGCGACCCGCACGGGAATCCAAATGGACCGCTCAAAACCGCCCTCAAGCTCACAATCGATATGTGCGCAAGGCTTTTTGGACGCATACCCGCTCGAGAACGAGGAGGCCGCCTTCTTATCGGGAAAGACGACCGTGGCCTCGGTCACCGTATACGACATGAGCGTAACCGCTACTCGTCGTCATCATCGAGCATGGCGGAACCATCGATGGCGTAAAGCTCGTCAAACTCCTCAGGCGCAGGCTGATCGGTCAGCTCGACCTCGGACGGAGCATCGTCATCAAACTCAAGTCCGCAGGCAAGGCGGACCTTATGCTCAATCTCGTCAGCGCAATCGGGGTGTTCGCGCAGGAACGCCTTGGCGGCCTCGCGACCGTTGCCGAGCTTGTCCTCGCCATAGGCAAACCAGGAGCCCATCTTCTTGCAGATGCCGCACTCGACAGCCATGTCCAGAATCGAGCCCTCCTTAGAGATGCCCGTACCGTACATGATGTCGAACTCAGCAGAACGGAACGGAGCTGCCACCTTGTTCTTAACGACCTTGGCGCGCACGCGGTTACCGATAACCTCGTCCTTAAGCTTAATGCTGTCGATACGGCGAATGTCGATACGCACCGAAGAGAAAAACTTAAGGGCGCGGCCGCCCGTCGTAGTCTCGGGGTTGCCGAACATGACGCCGATCTTCTCACGCAGCTGATTAATGAAGATGCACGTCGTGTTGGACTTAGAAAGCGAGCCGGCGAGCTTACGGAGCGCCTGGCTCATCAGGCGAGCCTGAAGACCGACCGTAGTGTCGCCGATTTCTCCCTCGATCTCGGCACGCGGGGTCAGCGCGGCGACAGAGTCGACGACGATGGCATCGATGGCGCCGGAACGCACGAGCATGTCAACGATCTCGAGCGCCTGCTCACCCGTATCGGGCTGGGAAATCAGTACCTCGTCGATATCCACGCCAATGCGCGCGGCATACGTGGGATCGAGCGCATGCTCGGCATCGATAAATGCCACAACGCCACCCATTGCCTGGGCCTCTGCCAAAATCTCGAGCGAAAGCGTCGTCTTACCGGAGGACTCAGGACCGTAAATCTCGACGATACGGCCGCGCGGCACGCCGCCGATACCCAGCGCGGCATCGAGGGCCAGGGCGCCCGTGGGAATGGCCTCGACCTCGAGCTCGGGACCACCGTCGCCGTACCTCATGATGGAACCCTGGCCGAATTTCTTCTCGATCTCGGCCTTGGTGGTGGCGATCATCTCATCGCGCTCTTTACCCGTCGTGCGAGCATGAACGGTACGTACGGGACCTGAATTCTTGGCCATGAATAGCCCTCCTCTTAACAACCTGCATCGATAATAAACGAACGGCTGTTCGTGGTCAACCGTTCAGGCCAATCATATGCAGGCGGTCTTTCCAAAACCCAACCAAACGCCGACCAAACACTGACCAAATGCTTGACCACAAAGGACCAAATATGAACAAGGCAGGCAAAAATACATCTACAACCAGCACAAACGCCAAATGAGCCTAAGGTCCCTATCTCCACAATTAAGGGGCTCGAAGGCCCCTTAAAACACGTCTATACCATAGAGTTGAGCACAAGGGCAATGCGACCCAATGCCTCCGTGACCGCATGGGCACGAACACACGAACGGTCGCCCTCATAGTGGCAGCGCACAGAGTCCACAACCGGCACGCCCCCATCGGCGGAACGATGCGCCCAGCCAATATAGAAAGTGCCCGCCGGATCGTCCTCAGTGCCACCGCCGGGGCCGGCATAACCCGTTGCGCTCACTGCAATATCGCTCTGGTACAGCTCCAGCGAACCCACCGCCATCTCGCGCGCGGTCTGATGCGACACCGCGGTATAGCGGTCAAGCGTCTCCTGCTCAACACCAAGAACGCGATGCTTAATCTCATCGCAATAGGTCACCGCACCGCCACGCAGCACCGCCGAGGCGCCCGGGATATCGGCAATCGTCGAGGCGATCATACCCGCCGTCAGCGACTCAGCCGTCGAAACCGTCACGCCCCGAGCGCTCGCGCGCTCGACAATATCACGCGCCAGCTCCTCGTTATGTGCGGAAATCTGCTCAAAAGAGTCCGTCATACCCACCAGGACCTAGACCGAAAAGACGATCTTGCGGCAGATCCAGAAGTACTGGGCGCCCGAGATAACGGTCAGGACAACGGCAACGGCGTACAGGAAGCGCGACACCGAGTAGATGCCGAGCGTTAGCGCCACCGGGCCAAGGTGCAAGCCGGCCATAGCAAAAACGCACAGGTAACCGCAAATGGAGACCATCGTGGTTGCCGTCTTGTACTTGCCGAGCTTATCGGCCGCAACGACCACACCGGCCGCACTCGCGACCATGCGAAGGGCGCTCACCAGAAGCTCACGGAACAGGATAATGAACACGGACCACACGGTCACTGCGCCAAAATCCAAGAACAGCAGCAGGGCCGAGAACACGAGCAGCTTATCGGCGATGGGGTCCAAGAATTTACCGAAGTCGGTGATCTCGTTGCGCGAACGCGCCAGATAACCGTCGACCTTATCGGTGCACGACAGGATCACATACAGAATGAAGGCAGCGGCGGCGAGCGGGCCGTCGAAGGTGCTCCAATCCGTACCGGCAACACTCGTGTGAGAAAGCGCCGACACGATCATGAACACCGGGATAAAGACGATGCGAACGCACGTCACGATGTTGGCGGGCGTCCAGACACTCGTCAGTTCCTTATTACTCTCGTTAGCCACGACGCTCTCCTACTCCACAACATGACCGATAAGCTCGTAGCAGAAGCTATCGGTAAACTCGACGGTCAGAATATCGCCCACGGACGCCTCGCTGGCGTCCAGATGCACCGCGCCATCGGAATCGGGCGCCTGGAACCAGGCATGGCCGATCAGCTCGGCGCCATCCTCGGTCTCTTCGATACCGTCGACGATTACCTGGGCTCGCTCGCCCACATGGGCGGCGGTGGCGGCAAAACCGAGCGACTCGGCCAGGTCCATGGCCTCCTGGGCGCGCTCGAGCTTAACCTCCTCATCGACCTGGCCCTCCATCTTGGCGGCCAGGCTACCTTCCTCACGCGAGTAGGCAAAGACACTCGTGTAGTCAAAGCCGACGGTGTCCATAAAGTCGATAAGGTCGCGGAACTCGTCGTCGGTCTCGGTCGGGAAGCCGACCATGGCCGTGGAACGAATCACGATGCCGGGGATGCGCTCGCGAAGGTCGCGGAACAGATCCTCGAGCTCCTGGCGCGAACCGGAGCGACGCATGGCCTTAAGAATGCGCGCGTCGCAGTGCTGCACGGGGATATCGATATAGGGCAGCACCTCGGGCGTATCGCGAATCGTCTCGATGAGTTCGTCAGTCATGCCCTCGGGCTGCAGATAGAGCACGCGGACCCAGACGTTGTGCGGGTGTACGGCCTCGGCGACGGCACGCAGCAGCTGCGCCAGATTGCGCGGCGAGCCATCGGCGACGTCCTCGTCGGCAAAGTCGGTACCCCAGATGCCCGTGTCCTGGCCGATCAGCACGATCTCGCGCACACCGCCGGCAACCAGGTCGCGCACCTCGGAGATGATGCTCTCGGCATTGCGCGAATGATAGCGGCCGCGGATGTAGGGAATCATGCAGAAGCTGCAGAAGCGGTTGCAGCCATCGGAAATCTTGACGTAGGCGACAGCACCCTCGACGGTACGTTTGACCTGCGGGATATAGGCTGCAATCTCACGCTCGACACCCAGCACGCCATCGATGACCGCCACGATGCCATCTTCCTCGTCGGCCTTCACAAAGGCAGCGACCTCGGGCAGCTCGTCAGGCAGGTCATCGCCATAGCGCGACGGCACGCAGCCGCACATGACGATGGGGCAAGAACGAACGCCGTCCTGAACCTCGTTGGCGAGCTCGAGCGTGGTCTCGATGCTCTCGGACGTTGCGGAGGCGAGGAACGAGCAAGTATTGACGATGGCGATATCGGCATCCTGCGGGTCGAATGCCTCCTCGTAGCCCGCGGCGGTCAAAAGAGAACGCATGCGGTCGGTGTCAACCTCGTTCTTAGCGCACCCGAGGGTGATGTAGAGCACGGAGCCCAACGGTGTATCCATGTTGGAGAGCAGTCCTTTCGATTGATATTAGCGGTAGTTGGTGAACTGCAGCGGCTGGCCGTAGTCCTGGTCGCGCAGGAACTGAATCACGGTCTGCAACGCGTCCTTCGAAGCAGAGGAAACACGCAGCTTGTCGGCCTCGATGGTCACCTTGACCTTGAGCTTTTGATCCTTGATGTCCTTGTTGATCTTTTTGGCGGTCGCCTGGTCGATACCCTCGACGATATGGCCGAGCACGCGCACGGTGCCGCCCGATGCCGCCTGCGGAGCATCCCACGAGACAGCCTTGAGGTCGATGCCGCGCTTGATGAGCTTGGAGCTCAGCACGTCGACAATCTGTTTGGAGACAAAGTCGGCCGGGGCGTTGATCGTAAAGAGCTTGTCGCCCTTCGAAAGCTCGATCGTGGCGCCGGAATCCTTAAGGTCATAGCGCTGGGAAATCTCGCGCGTGGTCTGCTGGAAGGCGTTGTCGACCTCTTGCATGTTGACCTCGGACACGACGTCGAAGCTGGAATCTTTAGCCATAATGTTTCCTTTCGCGTACGAGCGGCTTAGTAGCTATCGTACGAATAGTCGGTAGAATCGCTGGGCGTCTGACCGTCAGTTGCGGTATCGGCGCCATCCGTGGACTGGGCATCGGTACCGTCGGTGGTATCGGTACCATCGGTGGTGTCGGTACCATCAGAACTTTCACCATTCTCGGAATCAGACGTCTCCTTCTTGGGAACGGTGATCGTCACACGCGCCACGCCCGAGGTCTTGGTATCGTAGCGGACCTTTTCACCGTTCTTGGTAACGGTGACATCGGAAGGCTTGGACGTGGTGATCTCGATCGAAGACTCGGGCGTGTACTCCTGCTCAAAGGGGCCAGTCGCCTGGGCGCCATAGACCGACTTGCCGTCAACCTTGACCTCAATCCACGCGGTCTTTCCCTTGGCAACGGAGACTTTGACCTTCGTGACCTCGTTCTCTTCCTTCTTGGCCGTCGTCTTGGTAGCGTCCGAATCAGTCGACTCATCCGTCGCCTCATCGGTGTCTTCGTCCTCGTCGACCGTTTCGGTCTTCTTAGAAGACTTCTTGGTCGTCGTCTTGGTAGCAGTGGGCGTCTCGGGCATGTTCTCGGGCGCCGAAGATGCGCAACCGCGCAGAAGCACCACGATGAGCACAATCAACAGCAGCGCAACGGCGCCGATGCCGGCGTAGACGATACGCGGATCGAGCCCGTTGTTTTGAAGAGTACGTGATCCGCCGCGTCCACGACCGGAACTGCTGCGGCCGCATCCCTGAGGCATACGACCGCGATTGCTATCGGAACGGCCGCGATAGCCGCCCTGGCCCTGAAGGCTGCGCTGACCCGAGCGGGGTGCAAGTTCACCGCGGCCTTGATAGCCACGCTGGCCCGAACGCGGAGCCGAAGAGCGCTGGCCATACGGCTGTGATTGAGAGCGAAGACGCGGCGTCACCTGCGTGGTATCGGCATCCGCATAGCCACCGCGAGAGCGTCCCATAGAGGCACCACGGTAACCGCGATCGGAATAGCCGCCGTCGCCATAGCCGACACGAGGGTCACGCGCCACACCGCGGGCAGCGGGAAGTGCACGGTCCTCGGGCATCGGCGTACTGCGGAACCGGTCACGCTGCGAGCGAATCTCCTCGCCCGAACCCGTCTCGGTAATATAACCGGCCTGCTGAGGACGCTGTCCATAGCGGGTCGAACGACCGCCCTGAACCATCAGGAAGCGCCCGTTATCGACCGAGGAGCGCGAATTGACGTAGCCGGCGGCGTCCTGAAAACGACCGCCCTGCTGGGACGTTTCGCGTTCGTATGCCATCAGGTCGTCAAAATAGGCATTGACGACCTCGCGCGGATTGAGGCCCAAAAAACGAGCATAGCTCGAAATCATGCCCTGTGCATAGCCGCGCGGCGGCATCGAAGCAAAGTTACCGGTCTCGAAAAACTCGATGATCTGCGGCCTGATTTTGATGGTGTTGGCGACCTGCTGAATGGAAAGGCCCATTCGGCGACGCTGCTCGAGCAGCATGTCACCAAAGCGTGCAGCCATCAGAATCCTCCAAACTCACGATCTTCACGTGCCATCTCGGCGTCGACAGACTCCAGCGCGGCAAGCCCCTCCTCGTCCAACAGGACCTCGCGCGGCTTGGAACCGTCGGGCGGGCCGACGACACCCTTTTCTTCCAGCATGTCCATAATACGCCCGGCACGCGCATAGCCAACCTTCAGACGACGTTGCAGGCCAGATGTGGAGCCAAGCTGCGATTCCACCACAATATGGGCGGCTTCCCAAATGAGCGGATCATCGTCTTGCGGCTCGGCGACTCCGGTGCGGACAATGCCAACGCCACCCGCCATGGACATGGAAGCGGGCGTCACGGCAGACAGGATCTCCTCGTGGTAGTCGGGCTCGCTCTGCGACTTGACGAAATCGACAATCTCGTTGATTTCATCATCCGAGACAAAGCAGCCCTGGATACGGCGGGGCTTGCCCCAGTCGACCTTGGAGAACAGCATGTCGCCCAAACCGGTGAGCTTTTCGGCGCCCATCTGGTCGATGATGACGCGCGAGTCGATGCCCGTGGCGACGTTAAAGGCGATGCGGTTGGTGATGTTGGCCTTGATGAGGCCCGTCACCACGTTGGAGCTGGGGCGCTGCGTGGCCACGATAAGATGAATGCCAGCGGCACGGCCCAGCTGTGCAATACGTACGATCGAGGCCTCGACATCCTTACCGGCGACCATCATCAGGTCCGAGAGCTCGTCAATGATGATGACCAGGTAGGGCATCTTTTGCGGCGGATTGTCGTAATGCTCAAACTCGCCGGCGGCCTGCTTTTCGTTGTAGGTCGAGATCTTACGCACGTTAAGACGCTCGAAGACCTTCAGGCGACGCTCCATCTCGGACACGGCCCATTGCAGAGCGCTCGCGGCCTGCTTGGGCTCGGTCACTACAGGCACGTAAAGATGCGGCAGACCGTTATAGCCCGCAAGCTCGACGCGCTTGGGGTCGACCATGATCAGGCGAACGTCCTCGGGAAGAGCGCGCATGAGCAGAGTCGTGATGATGGAGTTGATCATGACCGACTTACCGGAACCCGTGGTACCGGCGATCAGCAGGTGGGGCATCTTGGCAAGGTCGGCGACGACCGGCGTGCCCTCGGCATCGCGCCCGATTGCGAGCTCAAGCGGACCGCCCTTCACATAGGGCAGCACGTCGCCCAGGTTGACGTTCTGGCGCTTGCGATTGGGAATCTCGATGCCCACGAGCGAGGTGCCGGGGATCGGAGCAAAGATACGTACCGACTGGGCAGCGAGCGAAAGCGCGATATCGTCCTCGAGGCTCGAAATCTTGCTCACGCGCTCGCCCTCACCAGGCTGCAGCTTAAAGGCTGTCTCTTATACACATCTGACGCTGCCGACGATCTTACGCGTGTAGA
>URHU01000043.1:0-14276 GCA_900547715.1 uncultured Collinsella sp.
ATCTACACGCGTAAGATCGTCGGCAGCGTCAGATGTGTATAAGAGACAGGTGTGCCCCTTCCCGCCCTTTTTTAGTTGTTGACATAGTTGACGTTAAAGCAGCGGGGCCGCACCCCTGATACCGGGATACGGCCCCTTTTTTAGGCTTGCGATTATTGAGATTGAACGTCCTTTTTAGGGCTTCAGAAACTTCAGGTTGAACGGCCCCGCCCTCGGCGCGGTATCGGCTTGGAACGAGCGCGGTTTTGGTCTACGGAGGCCGTGCCCCGATACCGCCCCGGCGACGGGGCCGCCACCTCGGGCGCTAGGCCCTGAGCCAATGTTTCCCGTCCCGGCCCCTCACGTAGACGGGGGCGTAGGCGGCCACTATCACGCCGTCAACGGTAAGCCCGTCCTCCGGCTTGGCGTCCCGGGCCACCGTGGCGGCCTCTAGGGCCGTGTCCAACGGCTGCACCTCCAACGTCCCCGCCTCGACGCCAACGCACCGAATACGGGCAATCTGGGGCGCTGAGGGGCAATCGTCGGCGGTCGAGCACGCCACCAAATCGCCGCACTCCGGCTCTAGGGCCGTGTCCACCTCAACGACTACCCCCCCCGCAGCGGGTACCGCGCCCGCTATCTCAGGCAGACCCTCGGCAATCATGCCCCCGATAAATCGAGTTGCCATGTCTCCTCCTCGTCTCTCCGTTTCGTCCCGGCGCTCCCCATGTTGCGCCGACGCCGCGCCCTCGGCGGCCTCGCTCCGCATGTCCCGGCGAAACGCCGAAACCCTGCACACGCCACGCCCCCGGCCCCGCCTCGCGGGTTCGCCCCGGCATGAAAAGGCCCCGCCGTGGCGGGGCTGAACTAGGCAAGCGGTTAGACCGATTAGCCGATTGATGGGCTAAAGGAAGACGCTAGAGTCATGCTCCATAAGCTTAGGCTCACCGGACGAGATGGACTCTTCAAGAAGGTCGGCATATTCGCAAATGTGCCCGTAGAACATGGGCTCATAGCCGAACATCTCAATAAAGACGGGTTTGGCCTTCTCGATACGGGCTTTTGCAAGCTTCTCCTGCTCAACCTGGCTTTCCATCAAATCAGCTCCTCAAGCATCTCTTCGAATATTTTAGTTGATTCAGGTAGGTATTTCCGCAGGACATCAAGCGGTTCCTGATTAGCGGTACTTGCGCTTTCCCGCTGCCTCCGCCTCCGCCTCCTCGATCTCTTTGAGGGCGTGCGCAGCGCTCCACCGGGAACGACTGAGGGCATCGGGCACCCATTCGGCATGGATAGCGCCCTAGCCCTCCCCATGCTCCCCGCTTTCCCTGAGCACGTATGAGCTTCGACCGTTCTCCCTCACGGCCTCCAGACCCGATGGCGGTTGGCCGACGGTTTGCATGCCGTGCTTGCCGCAGCTCGAAACGATTAGGCCTCTGCCGTCTATCCATGCCTTTACCGCCTCATGGCATACGGGGCACGGGGCATGGAAGAACGTCTCGCCCGTCTCGAAAACGCCGGGGCCTCGCTCATAGTCGGTAGCCTCCTCGCTACTAGCCATTGGGCTTATAGGCCCATGGCTAGTAGCGGATAGGTCATACATAGCTAGTAGGTAGTAGTTTATAGCTATGCTGTGTGCACACCCCGTCCGGCACGGGGTCTGACACGGGGTGTGACACCCCATCTCCAGCTGGGGGAACGTTGCCGTTCCCGTCCTCCAGCCACCCGGTGAGGTCTATGTCCCGCAGCATGTTGGCCTTTCGCCACGAGTCCTCGCGGGCGTCGCTGAGGCGGTCGGCGTTTGCGTCGAAATAGGCACGGGGCACGCCGTCCAGATGGTCGGGGCACACGCCCGTAAACCAATAGTCGATGAGCGCAGCAAGGTAGGCGCACCGCTCGCCCTCGTCCTCTATCCTGAGTGACGCTAGATAGTCCCGCAGTTGAATCTTGTCGTATGCGCACGGGGGCTTGCCGCTCGCAATACCCCGGTCCTTCCTCATGCGCCTTAGAGCTGCCGCCCGCCGCTCGACCTCTCGGCGGTACTCTGTTCGTTTCTCGCTATCCATCGGCTACCCCCACGAGTGCGAGTGCCGACTTTCGGGTTACGTAGACGCGCCGCCCTATGCGCACCTCGTCGAGCGTCCCACGCCTGATGAGGCGGCGAACGTCCCTCTCGCTGAGGTCGAGCACCGCGCCCGCCTGAGCCGACGTTATGAGCCTCCCCATGTTCACGGGCACGGGCCTAATGTCCTCGTTCCACACTGCCGCCGCCCCCTCTCTTTCGCCTCGCTATCTCGCGCCCGATGGCCTCGATACGGCCCCGCGCCCAAGCGCGGTAGGGCTGCCTGTACCCCTGGGCGGCTAGACGGGCCGTGAGGCGGTCTATCTCCTCGCCCATCTGCCGCCCGGTCATTCCCGGTACGTCGGCGTTCGCCGCGTGCCTAGCGGCCCCGAGCGCCGCCCTGATCGGCCTCATGCGCCGCGCCCTAGATGAGGCCCGCGTATGCGAGCAGGGAATCGCGGTTGACGTTCCAGCGGGTGCCCGTGTTCGAGGCTTTGAGCTGTCCGCTTTGGCAGGCGCGGGCGATAGTCACGCGCGAGCGACGGGCGATAGCTGCTGCCTCCGGTGCCGTGAGCGGGTTGGGAATATCGGAATAGCGGCCCTCGTTCGCGGCTTTCCTGAGTTCGTCAAGATGTTCCTGAGTGCACATGGGTATGTCCCTCCAATGGTTCGGTTGCTATCTTCTTGAGCGCTCTATAACGGTTATAGCCATGCTGCAACGAAACATAAAACAGGCGCTCTACCTGCGATTATTCAGTAGAGCGCCTGTTTCTTGACGTGTCGTTAAATATTCGGTTCATTTGTGCCGGTGGTATGTCTCTGCAATTTAGCGATGCCTGAAAAAACGCCGCACGAACTGAAAAGATTTTCAGCCTTTAGCGGCCTCGACGGCCTCGACGGCCATCGCTAGGCTATTTGCGGCCTCCGTTTCCTCGTTGCACAGCAACAGCCCGCGCATAACCTCCAGCAGTATATCGACCTGCGATTCTGTCAATAGCTCCAACGTCTCTGAGGCGAACCCGCGTTTTGCCCTCGCCGTGTCTATCGGTATGACCGAGACCATCCCCCCTGCAACGTAAGCCGTAATATCCGCGTCCGGATCGATGGCCCCCCGCCGCCTAATAATCTCTGAGACTGCCTCGAGTACACGCATGGCCTTGTCTGGGTCGAGGCTGTCGCGCCTCGTCCAATTCGTCACTGTCGCTTGGGATACCTGCAACTCGGCGGCTAGCTCTTTCCGGGGAATGTCGAATCGTTCGAGCAGTTTCACAACGCCGCGCCCGCCGTCAATGAAAGTCGAGAACAGGGGGATACCGTAGCGCCCCGCCGCCTTAGTGAGTATTTCGAGAGCTTCGATATTCAGCGAAAATGCTTTCGTTTTACCGTGTTTGTCCTGATATTCGATATAATCCGCGCCCATCACGCCTCACCGCCCGACAAAATGGCTTGCATGGTCTGGGCTGCGCGTTGCTTGCCCTCGGCTGTCGCGTCGGCGTAGATGTTGAGCGTCATTGCCGCGTTCGAGTGCCCCATAGACGCGGATATTGCCTTAATGTCCACGTGTGCGGCTACGGCCATGGTCGCAAACGTGTGCCGCAGGTCGTGGAACGTCGGGCGGGTTCCCCTCGTCCCTTTCAGCTCAAGCGCCTCGGCAAGGTTGCGCCACCTCTGCCAAATCGTGTTGGGGCGCATGAAACCGCCGCGAATGTCCCCGAGCACGTAGAGCGCCCCGGTAAAAGGCACGCCCGCAGCACGGCAGGCGGCCTCCATCTCCTCGCGCCGGGCCACGAGGTCGGCGGCAAGCTCTGAACCGAAATACACCGCGCGGGCGCTGCCGTCGTTCTTGGGGTCTTTGGCGTAGAACCTCGTCCCGTCGCGGCCTATGCTTTCCTCCACCTTGAGCACGCCGCTATCGGTATCGACGTTCGCCCACCGGAGGCCGCATATCTCGCCCTCCCTCATGCCCGTGTATAGGGCGATTTTCACCCCGAGCATAGCCGGGGTCATGCCCGCCACCCTGAGCACCTCGCGCACGGTTCGCACGCCCTCGGCGGTAAGCGAGTTGGGGCGCGGGCGTCCGGCCTTGGGCGGCTTTACGCCTCGGGTCGGGTCTTTGCCCAACAAATCGGTATCGACGGCCTGATTGCACGCAGACCGTAGCAGCGTGAGCGCCTTTTTCATCGTGCCGGGGGCGTACGTCTCGCCCATCTTGGCAACCCACGCCCTCACCATGTCCGGGTTGAGATCGGAAAGCGCCACCTCCCCGAGCAGCGGGGAAATGATGTTATCGAGCAGACGCCCGTACTCGTTGAACGTTGACGGGTCGATACTCGGGCGCTTGCCGTCGATATAGCGGCGAACGTAGGCGGCCACGGTAAGCACCGTCTCCGGGTCGAACCCCAGAACCGCCAACGCCGCGCCCTCGCGCTGCCTCTGGTTCCACTTGGCCTCCATGGCCGCGCGCCACTCCTCAAGCTCTTTCTGGGCCGCGCGTTTCCCGGTGGCCTTGAGGGCCTTGGTCGTTTTCCTCCTCGCGCCGTCCTCGTCGATGTATTTCAGCGCCGCGCGGTATTTCCCGCCCCTGCTTTCGAGGTTCGCGGCTATGTAGTGCGTGTACTCCATGCGTGCTCCGTAGACCAAAACGTAGACCAAATGTAGACCAAATAGCGTGTACCTCTTTGGTCTACGTTGCACATTATGGCACATAACGCGCGTTTTACCTGCAACGTTAGTAACGCTTTTCATCTCTTTGAACACTTGCGCGTAAGATTCCCAAGCTGACACTCGCGGGTTCGAGTCCCGTTGCCCGCTCCATTCGAATTTCAGGCACGGTAACGTTTCGTTACCGTGCTTTTTTCAATAAAGTGCCGGGACTCGAACCCGACAGGGTGCGAGCGTTAAATAAACGCGAAGCGTTTATAGCGAGCAGGCAAGGTCGCCGATAGGCGACCGCAGCCGGTGCGTATTTGCGAAGCAAATACGCAGACGTCCCGTTGCCCGCTCCATCGAGTGCGGGAGACATGGGGACGGCCAATTCAACAAAGTCTTCCCCATCGTCACCGTGAATCCGAGGGGATCGACCGCAGCCGGTGCGTATTTGCGAAGCAAATGCGCGGACGTCCCCATGCTCGCTCCAATTCCAAAATGTTAGGTTAATGCCTGCTGCCCATACTTGCACCTGCGCACGGTACAATGGATGGGTTACGACCAACGTGCCAATAACCAAAAAGGAGCCGCTATGATCGATCGCTATACCCGCCCGGAGATGGGACACATCTTCTCCCTCGAGAACAAGTACGCCATTTGGCAGGAGATCGAGGTTCTGGCCTGCGAGGCCCAGGCGGAGCTCGGCAAGATCGGTATTTCCAAAGACGAGGCCCAGTGGATCCGCGACCATGCCAACTTTGAGAAGGCGAAGGTCGATGAGATCGAGGAAGTCACGCGCCACGACGTCATTGCCTTCCTGACCAACATGAAGGAATACATCGATGCCGATGTTCCCGAGGGCGACCCCAAGCCCAGCCGCTGGGTTCACTATGGCATGACCAGCTCGGATCTGGGCGACACGGCCCTGTGCTACCAGCTCACCCAGGCCTGCGACCTGATCATCGAGGACGTCAAGAAGCTCGGCGAGATTTGCAAGCGTCGCGCCTTTGAGGAGCGCAACACGCTCTGTGCCGGCCGCACTCATGGCATCCACGCCGAGCCGATGACCTTCGGCATGAAGTTTGGCTCTTGGGCCTGGGAGCTCAGGCGCGATCTGGATCGTCTTGAGGACGCCCGCAAGAATGTTGCCTTTGGTGCCATCTCGGGCGCTGTCGGCACCTACAGCTCCATCGAGCCGTTTGTCGAGGAATATGTCTGCGAGCACCTGGGCCTGGTTCACGACCCGCTGTCCACGCAGGTTATTAGCCGCGATCATCACGCCTACCTCGCCGGCGTTCTCGCCACCACCGCGGCCACCTGTGAGCGCATCGCTACCGAGGTTCGCAATCTGCAGAAGACCGATACACTCGAGGCCGAGGAACCGTTCCGTAAGGGTCAAAAGGGCAGCTCCGCCATGCCGCACAAGCGCAACCCCATCACCATGGAGAAGGTCTGCGGCCTGTCGCGCGTCGTGAAGGCCAACGCGCAGGTTGCCTTCGACAACGTCGCCCTGTGGCACGAGCGTGACATTTCGCACTCCTCTGCCGAGCGCGTCGCCCAGGCCGACAGCTTCATCGCCCTCGACCACATGTTCCAGTGCCTCATTCGCGTTATCGACGGCCTGCAGCTGTACCCTGCCCGCATGATGGCCAACCTCAATAAGACCCGCGGCCTCATCTTCTCCTCCAAGGTGCTGCTGGCCCTCGTCGATACGGGCATCACCCGCGAGGACGCGTACGCCATTGTGCAAGAGAACGCCATGGCAACCTGGCACGAGGTACAGGATTGTGTCTCCGGCCCCACCTTTAAGGAGCGTCTCGAGGCCGACCCGCGCTGCACCGTCAGTCAGGAGAAGCTCG
Source organism: uncultured Collinsella sp. (assembly GCA_900547715.1). Taxonomy (GTDB): domain Bacteria; phylum Actinomycetota; class Coriobacteriia; order Coriobacteriales; family Coriobacteriaceae; genus Collinsella. The sequence continues at coordinate 6,547 of URHU01000043.1, forward strand.
ACGAGATCTTTGATCCGTGGGACTTCCTCACCCGTATCGGCACGGTCTTTGATCGTCTGGAGCAGCTGAGCTTCGAGTAGGTTCGGGCATAACGTTAGCTTTTTAGGGCGCTTTGCTGGTAATGTGTGTTGCCGGCAAAGCGCCTCGTTGCATTTAGGGAAAGACGGGGATAATAGTCGTCTCGAATAACATTCTGAGAGGGGATCGCATGATTTCGTTTGATTACAAGCCTCAGGGCGTGTGTGCTCGCAATATTCACCTTGACCTTTCCGATGACGGCAACAAGGTGATGGGCGTTGAATTTACCGGCGGCTGCGACGGCAATCTCAAGGCTATCTCCAAGCTGGTCGAGGGCGCTCCTGCCGATCGCGTAATCGAGGTTCTCGCCGGTAATACCTGCGGTATGAAAAAGACCTCCTGCGCCGACCAGCTTACACGCGCTATCGAGGCCGCTCGCGCCGAGATCGCCTAATGGGTATCGCCGATCACATCAAGAACGGAATATCGCGTCGCGGCTTTGTGCTCGGTGGGGTTGCTGCGGGCGCTGCCACGGTGCTTGCCGGATGCTCGAAAAAAACGGGTACCAGCGATGATGCCGCCGGCGAGCCGCAGGTTATCAAGGATGATTCCAAAATCATCTCGATTACGGATGAGTACGAGGCAGTCGACATCGATCTTGAGCCGGCGGCGTCGTGGACGCTGCCTCTGGGTACGCTGCTGTACTACTGCGACGGCGATTACGCCGCGGCAATGATGGCGCCCGCATCGGCACTGCACGCCAATACACTCGGTGTGCTCAACCTGGGCGATGGCTCGCTTACCACATTAATCGAGGATCCTATCGAGGGCACGGGATATGCATTCTACGATGTCCGTGCCGGCGACGGCGTATTCGCGTGGGTTGAGATGAACTTTGCCAATTCATCGTGGAAGCTCTACGCTCAAAATCTGTCGGGCGCTTCGCTCTCTGGCGACGTGGTTGAGCTCGATCGAGGTGGCAAGGACTACGATCCGCCGCTGTTTACGGCGTTCGGGTCATCAGTCATCTGGTATAAAATGCCCTCGGCAGGTGGCAATAAAACGAGTAGCGATTCGTTTTGCTATCGTCGCTCGCTTGATGAATCCAAGGCCGAGATAATTTGGAAATCGACGGGTCGCTTTGCATCGGCCCCGCGCGCGAGCGACGGCATTTTGACCATCTCGCCGCGTGTCCGCAACGACGAGGGCGTCTACTACGGCATAACGGCAATCGATCTGACCGACGGCAACAACACCAAGCGTGCCCAGCTGGTCCTTCCTTCGTCAGTTTCGCCTTTCGAGGCCGTATATATGGGCGATACCTTCGTGTTTTCTATCGAGGCGGCCTATAGCGGCGTGGGCAGCCTGGGCAATATGGGCACGTATATCGGTAATGAGGGAGGGCCGTACCTCTTCCTGTCACGCGAGCCGCTCGCATGTGCGGCTGGCAAGAAGAATAAATACCTTGTTAAGGTACAGGCGTCGCATTTCCTGATCGACACCTCTGCCAAGACCTATGGCTCGCTGCTGTCGCCCGACCGCGCTTTGGAGTATGGCGATTATCCAGCTACGGCGGGAAAATCGGACTCATTCCTTACGTACGCCACGGTGCGCAACAGCCAGGGTATACCAGAGACGGTCACTGCACGCCTATTCTCTCTTTAAGCTTAGAGGGGTTAAAAAGGCGCCAACAGGGGAATAAACGAGTTGTAATTGTGAGTACCGCCCGCCGAGCTGCCGCGTCATAGCGGCATCTGGCGGGCTCAGGTGCGTTAAAATGGGCTTGTTCTTAGCTAATTGAGACAGGGGGGCCGTGTTATGGCTTCAGATGCAAAAAAGATTCTGCTGGTCGAGGATGAGAAGGCAATCCGTGACGCCGTCGCTGCCTATCTCGAGCGCGAAGGCTACTGGGTTGTGGGCGTCGGCGACGGCCAGTCCGCGATCGAGGAGTTCGAGAAGCATCAGTTCGACCTGGTCGTGCTCGACCTTATGCTCCCCAAGATCCCCGGCGAGCGCGTTTGCCGCACCATTCGCGATACCTCGGATGTCCCCATCATCATGCTGACGGCTAAGGGCGAGATCGAGGACCGTATTATCGGTCTTGAGCTCGGCGCCGACGACTATCTGATTAAGCCGTTCTCGCCGCGCGAGCTCGTCGCCCGCGTTCGCGCTCTGTTCCGCCGTGCCCATCAGGCCGACGAGCCCGCCGTCGAGGTACTCGACTTCGGCGATCTGGTCATCGATATCTCGGGCCACAAGATCTTGGTCGAGGGCAAGGAAGTCGATCTGACGGCTTCCGAGTTCAAGCTGCTCACCACGCTTGCCCGCCATCCCGGCCGTGTGTATAACCGCATGGAGCTGGTCGAGAAAGTGCTCGGGTATGACTTTGAGGGCTATGAGCGCACCATCGATAGCCACGTGAAGAATCTTCGCGCCAAGCTGGGCGATGATCCCAAGAAGCCCAAGTGGCTCTACACCGTCCATGGTGTCGGCTATCGCTTCGAGGCTCCGGCCAAGACCGATAAGTCGGACGAGAAATAGGGAAATCACATATGACACCTGCGCGCTTTGAAATCGGACAAAAGCACAAGCAGGAGAGCGAGGCGGGTTCCAAGGCTAGTTGGAACACGCCTCGTTCCGATTCACGGCCAACGATGAGCTATCCCTCGCGCATGGCACTTGCTTTTGCTCTGACATCGCTCATGACGGTATTGGTGCTGGTGGGCGTTGTCTCTGTTGTGTGGGGCACGGTCTTTTCGGATTACACACGCTCCAATATCGTCGAAATCGCAAATTCCGCTGCCGAGAAGTTGGCAACCTCATATGAGGAAAACGGCTCTTGGACCGCGGGAGAACTGCGCACGGTCGCAACGTCGAGTTTGGTTTCCGACGATCTGGGCATGCAGGTCGTCAATAAAAAGGGCGTGATCGTTTATGACGATTCCTGGCCCTCGGCAAGCGCCACCGCCGATGTACGCGAAAACCAGGCTACGACCGACGACACGAGCGGCAAGAGGGCATCGCATAGCCCGGTCTCGTCTGCTCCAACCGACTCCGATAGCGTTGCTAACGTCGAGATTGTAACGTCTTCCGGCGAGCATGTCGGACAGGTAAAGCTGTGGGCCATCGGCTCCGACGCTCTGCTCACCAAGGCGGACTCTGCGTTTAGGGAGAAGACCTTTAACGCCATGGCCCTCGCCGCGGTTGTTGCAATCTGCATTTCGGTCGTTATCGGATCGCTCGTGTCGCGCATGCTCACCAAGCCGATTCATCGCATCACCAGTACCGCAAAGCAAATCCGTGACGGCGACCTGTCGGCTCGCACGGGACTGCGCGGTGATGACGAGATCGATCAGCTGGGTGAGACCTTCGATGAGATGGCCACTTCGCTCGAGAAGGATATGAAACACGAGAAGCGCCTGACCTCAGACGTTGCACACGAGCTTCGCACGCCGCTTATGGCCATGCTCGCAACGGTCGAGGCCATGCAGGATGGCGTGTATCCCACCGACGATGAGCATTTGGAAACCGTTGCTTCCGAGACGCGTCGCCTGGCTCGTCTGGTGCAGCAGATGCTCGACCTGTCGCGCATGGAAAACAGCACGGCTCCGCTCAACCTTGAGCCGGTGGACATGGTTCCTTTCGTGCGTTCCATCGTTAATGCCCAGGAGCGCCTGTTTGTCGACCGCGATCTGCGCCTGCGTTTTGCGGACGAGACCCAGGGTCACGACGATGTCGTCGAGGCCGATCCCGACATGATCACGCAATGTGTTATCAACCTCATGAGCAACGCCATGCGCTACACCCCCGAGGGCGGTTGGGTCGTGGTGTCGGTGCTCAGTGACCGCAAGCACGTCAGCATTGCCGTTTCTGATACCGGCATCGGTATTGCCAAGGACGATTTGTCGCGCATCTTCGGGCGGTTTTGGCGCGCCGATGCCAGCCGCGCCCGCGAAGCTGGCGGCCTGGGCGTTGGCCTCGCCGTGACTAAGCAGATCGTCGGGCGTCACCATGGCTACATATCCGTGGAGTCGGAGCTTGGAAAGGGTACGACTTTTACAATTCATCTGCCCCGCGAGCACACGGCAGACGCGGCATCTACTACAATGGAGCACTAGCTTTTCGCTATTCGGTGAAGGAGGGGCCGCGTCCCTGCCGCTCCGAGTTTGCGAAAACATGCGGGAAAGAACCCGCATTTCTGTCGTATTTAGGTAAGGAGTGACTCACGTGACAACGATGGAGCGTCGTCCGGATTCCCGTGGCAAGGTTCGTGATATTTACGATGCCGGTGAAAACCTGCTGATGGTCGCCACCGACCGCATTTCTGCGTTCGACTTCATTCTTCCCGACGAGATTCCGTTTAAGGGAGAGGTACTCAATCGCATCTCGGCATTCTGGTTCGATAAGTTTGCCGACATCGTCCCCAACCATCTCGTTTCCATCGACCCGGCGGATTTCCCCGAGGAGTTTGCTGAGTATCGTGACTACCTCGCTGGCCGCGCCATGCTGGTTAAGAAGGCCCAGACGATTCCTATCGAGTGCATCGTCCGCGGCTATCTGACCGGTTCGGGCAAGAAGACCTACGACGAGAACGGCACCGTCTGCGGCATCCAGCTGCCTGAGGGCCTGACCGAGGCTTCCAAGCTTCCCGAACCGCTGTTCACGCCGTCCACGAAGGCCGAGATCGGTGACCACGACGAGAACATCTCGTTCGAGCGTTGCTGCGAGATCGTGGGCGAGGACATCGCCACGCAGATTCGCGACCTTTCCCTCAAGATCTACAAGGCCGCTGCCGAGTACGCCGCGACCCGTGGCATCATCATTGCCGACACCAAGTTCGAGTTTGGTGTCATCGATGGCAAGGTCACGCTGATCGACGAGTGCCTCACGCCCGACTCCAGCCGTTTCTGGCCTGCTGCCAGCTACGAGGAGGGTAAGATCCAGCCTAGCTACGACAAGCAATTCGTCCGCAATTGGCTCAAGGCCAACTGGGATATGACGGGGGAGACCCCGCACCTGCCCGCCGAGGTCATCGATGGTACGTCCGAGCGCTATCGCGAGGCCTTCCAGATCATCACGGGCTCCCAGTTCACAAGCATGAAGGAGAATGCATAAGTGAGTACCCGTAGCGCCACGAACAAGCGCACGCAATCCCACGAAGTTACCGGGGTTGCGCGCAAGTCTGCCGCATCTGCTAAGCCCGCCCGCCAAGCAGCGAGCTCCGTTCGCGTCGTGCCGGCTTCGTCTAAGGCACGCCGCAAAGAGCTCGAGAAGGGCGAGAACCTCGAGGGCCTCTCTAAAGAGGAGAAGCGCGCCCGCAAGGCTAAGCAGCGCGCCAAGGAGGACCGCATCTATACGGTGTCGAATATCCTCCTCAAGCAGGACGAGGACTACACCAAGCGCCGTCGCATCTGGTGGATTGTGCTCGCCATTGGCATGGTGCTCGTCGTGGCAATTTGGGCCTCGCTGTACTTCGCTCCCGCTGGCATGGTGTCCAGCCCTGTCCAGATGGTCGGCATCGTTTTGTCCTATGTCATCATCCTAGGTGACTTTATCTACGACTTCGCTCGTATTCGTCCCTTGCGCAACATGTACCGCGCGCAGGCCGAGGGCATGTCCGAGAACAAGCTCAACGCTCTTATCGAGCGCGCAGCTGCCGAGGAGGACAAGAAGGACTCCAAGAAGAAGTAGCGTTTGCATACATACTTATCGCTAAGATATAAGGCGCGTCGTTTTTGCGGCGCGCCTTTTTACTGTTCTATAGATAGATGGAGTGGCACATGATTCGAGCTGCCCTGACGGTCGAAGAGGCCCTGGAGGGTATGAAGTCCCTGGAGCCCAAGATTAAAAACTATGCGCGCCTGGTTGTCCGCAAGGGCGTAAACGTTAAGCCCGGCCAGGAAGTCGTCGTTCAGTCTCCGGTTGAGTGCGCGCCGTTTGCGCGCGTGGTGGTCGCGGAGGCCTATGCTGCCGGCGCCGGCCACGTGACGGTCATCTGGGCCGATGATGCCGTGACGAGGCTCACGTACGAGCATGTCGAGAAAAGCTATTTTGAGCAGACGCCCGAGTGGAAGCGCCTGCAGCTGGATTCCCTGGCCCAGGACGGTGCCTGCTTTATCTTTATCGAGGGTGCGGACCCCGCCGCCCTTAAGGGCATCGATCCCGCTAAGCCCGCTGCAGCTTCTAAGGCAAAGAACACGCAGTGCAAAGTTTTCCGCCGTGGACTGGATTACAACATCAATCCGTGGTGCATCGCCGGCGCTCCGGTCGTGGCTTGGGCGCGCGAGGTGTTCCCGGGAGACGCCGATGAGGTTGCAATCTATAAGCTGTGGAATGCGATTCTGCACACCGCTCGCGCCGATGGCCAGGACCCAGAGAGCGACTGGGAGCTCCATGACGCCGCATTCGAAAAGAACCTGCGTTTCCTGAACGACAATCGTTTCGACTGCCTGCATTACACCGCGGCAAATGGAACCGATCTGACGATTGGCATGACGAAGGGTCACGAGTGGGCCGGCGGCAAGGGCAAGACGCCCGATGGGCACCCCTTCTTCCCCAACATTCCCACCGAGGAAGTCTTCACTTCGCCCGATCGCATGCGCGCCGACGGTATCGTGTACTCGGCCATGCCGCTCATCCACCACGGCAATAAAGTCGAAGATTTTTGGATTAAGTTCGAGGGCGGCCGCGTGGTGGACTACGACGCCCGCGTGGGCAAGGCAACGCTTGCGAGCATTATTGACACCGATGAAGGTGCCGCTCATCTGGGCGAGGTCGCGCTCATTTCCAAGAACACTCCGATCCGCGAAAGCGGCGTTCTGTTCTATGACACGCTCTATGACGAGAACGCTAGCTGCCATCTCGCGCTAGGTGTCGGTTTCCCCGAATGCATCGAGGGTGGGTACGACATGTCCAAGGAAGAGCTCCTGGATCATGGCGTTAACGTCTCGAGCGCGCACGTCGATTTTATGATTGGCACGGACGACATCGATATTACGGGAATTACGCCTGATGGACGTGAAGTTGTGATTTTCCAGAACGGCCAATGGAGTTGGGAATAGTCCCAGACCGTGGTACAATGCCACCCGCGGGCCGTTAGCTCAGCTGGCAGAGCAGGGGACTTTTAATCCCAAGGTCCAGGGTTCGAACCCCTGACGGCCCACCCAAAGATTGTTGAGACGGTCAACTTCGGTTGGCCGTCTTTTTTGTCGCCCTTTCATGGGTTCGAACCCGTCGGGGCGCGGACCTGAGTAAACGCGTGAGCGTTTGCCAGCGCAGCGCGCAAGGCGCGAAAGCGCCGCAGCGTTCGCGTGCGAAGCAGGCTGAACCCCTGACGGCCCACCATAGAATAGAAAAGCGACTGGCGGATGCCGGCCGCTTTTTTGTTGCCGGTGCAAGGGTTCGAACCCGTATCTATCTATATATAAGAACGCTTGGCGAACAAAACCCGCCTTTTACCGATGGGAAACAAATAGCTGATGCCTTTGGAGTAAAGTAGCGCTCCAGAGATGACCGATGTCTCAATACTCGTAAAACAGCTGGTCATCGCCAATATCAGAAGCCAATGCTTCAGTTTTAACCTCAGTGACGCGACTGAGGGATCTATTCATTTGTGAACAAAATATGGAGTGCGCGATTCCCGCCCACGGCGCCCCTCCGGTCTGGCAATATATCTCCTTGCCGCGCGGCCCGGTCGAACCGGGAACCAGCGC
>URHU01000044.1:0-14198 GCA_900547715.1 uncultured Collinsella sp.
GAGATTTCTGCCTGTCTCGTGGGCTCGGAGATGTGTATAAGAGACAGGCGCAGGAGTCGGCGCAGATGCGGTCTTAGGCGCAAGTGCGGGATTGGGGTTTGACGGGCGAGCCCCGCCGCCCATGAGTTCGTCGGCGGTCCACGGGCGATCATCCATCACGTCGTCAAGGCTCAGCGAAAACAGGTCGTCTTCACCCTCATCGAACATGCGGTGCACATGTCCACCAATTGCCGGAATCAATCCGCGACCGGTGCATGATGCCTTGCTCAACGCCATTCTGTTCCATCCTTTCGAAATACTAATGACATCGATTATATGGAACTTCCCAAGCGGCTCGGTCTTGGATTCGTGCTTTCCAGAACTCGCGCCCAAAAGGGGAGGGGCAATCCAGGCGAGTGCCTACTTGTCGCCGGCCGCCGCCTTGGCCTCATTGAGGTAGCTATAGAAGCTGTACTTGGAGATGCCAAAGAACTCGCAGGCGCGCTCGCTCGACTTGGAAATGAGGAAGGCGCCGCGACGGTCTAGGTAGCCAATGGCACGAATGCGCTCGTCTTTGGTCATGAGTGCCGCGGGCTTGCCCACAAACTGCTCGCACTCGTGCAGCAGGTCCTCGAGCAGGTCGCCGATGTTCTTGGTAATGGGCTCGGGCTCGGTATAGCCCGTGCCGCCGGTGCCGGTAAAGGCGTCGAGCGAACGCTCAAAAGCCTTCATAAGCGTAATGTCAAAGTTGATGCCCAAAATGCCGACGGGCTTGCCCTCGTCGTTGCGGATAAAGATCGTCGACGATTTGAGCAGCTTACCGTCGGTGGTTTTAGTGAGGTACGGCTCGCGGTCGTGTACGTCGGCGGTGCCCTCGTGCATGGACTCAAACACAATATGGCTGGGGCCGTCACCCAGTTTGCGCCCGCTGACGTGGCCGTTTTCGATCACTACGATGGAGTGGTCCACGTCCTCGGTCTCCAGATCGTGGACGACGACTTCGCAGTTGGGGCCAAATTGGAGCGCCAGACCGTGTGCGAGGCGCTTGTAAAACTCAATCTGTGCGGGGGTCATGGGTACCTTCCTAAAAATTAGTTTGGGCTCACTGTGCCATAAACCACACATGACCGCAAACAAATCCATCAACAAGGCAATTCATGACCGTTCGGCGGCGAAAAAGTACCGATTACGGCAACAAACAATTCGTTAGGTATACCAATCAAAAAGTGTGATAGAACATTACTAACAAACTTTTTGTTTGGCATCCACATAAAAGTTCAGTCGTGTGATTGGGATCGGGCTGAAACGCGTATGCGGGGGCCGGCAAGAGAGGACTTAAGGAGTTCACCGTATGGCCGATAAGATCCAGTGGGCGGGCAACACGATGCCCAAGAGCGATGACAAGCACTTGGGAATCATGAGCCTCGACCATGTGAAGAAGGCCCGTGCCTTCCACCAGTCGTTCCCCCAGTACACCGTCACTCCGCTTGCCCGCCTGGACGGCCAGGCCGCGCGCCTGGGCCTGTCCAACCTGTGCGTTAAGGACGAGAGCTATCGTTTTGGCCTCAACGCCTTTAAGGTTCTGGGCGGCTCGTTTGCCATGGCCAACTACATCGCCGACGAGACCGGCAAGGACGTTGCCGACTGCACCTTCGACTACCTGACCTCCGATCAGCTTGCCAAGGACTTTGGCCAGGCCACCTTCTTTACCGCCACCGACGGCAACCATGGCCGCGGCGTGGCATGGGCTGCCAACAAGCTGGGCCAGAAGGCCGTCGTGCACATGCCCAAGGGTTCCACCAAGCCCCGCTTCGATAACATCGCCGCCGAGGGCGCCACGGTGACCATCGAAGAGGTCAACTACGACGAGTGCGTGCGCATGGCCGCCGCCGAGGCCGACGCCTGCGAGCGCGGCGTCATCGTTCAGGACACCGCCTGGGAGGGCTACGAGAAGATCCCGTCCTGGATCATGGAGGGTTACGGCACCATGGCTTCTGAGGCTGCCGAGCAGCTGCGCGAGATGGCCATCAACCGCCCGACGCACGTGTTTGTCCAGGCTGGCGTGGGTTCGCTCGCCGGCGCCGTGGTGGGCTACTTCACCAATCTGTATCCCGATAACCCGCCCACCTTTGTCGTGGTCGAGTGCGCTCCTGCCGCCTGCCTGTACAAGGGCGCTGCCGCCGGCGACGGCGACCCGCGCATCGTGGACGGCGACATGCCCTCCATCATGGCCGGCCTGTGCTGCGGCGAGCCCAACATCCTGGGCTGGGATATCCTGCGCAACCACGTCACTGCCTTTGTGTCCTGCCCCGACTGGGTCACCGCTCGCGGCATGCGCACCCTGGGCGCCCCCGAGAAGGGCGACCCGCGCGTCATTTCCGGCGAGTCCGGCGCTGTGACCACCGGCCTGGTCGAGACCCTCATGCTCGATCCCGAGTACGCCGAGCTCAAGGAGCTCATCGGCCTGGACAAGACGAGCTCCGTGCTCTGCTTCTCCACCGAGGGCGACACGGATCCGGATCAGTACCGTCGCATCGTCTGGGAAGGCGAATACCCCACTTGCTAATCGTTGGGGCGGAGTAAATAGGTATCGCTCCGCCACCTCACAGGTAGATTCCTTCGTTTGAAAGGTTATGAACAATGGCTAAAGAACTCGATTTCGACGCTATCAAGGCTGCTGCTGAGTCCCATCGTGCTGATATGACTCGCTTCCTGCGCGCTATGATCAGCCATCCCTCTGAGTCTTGCGAGGAGGGTGAGGTTGTCGCCTGCATCAAGGCCGAGATGGAGAGCCTTGGCTATGACGAGGTCAAGGTCGACGGCCTGGGCAACGTTATGGGCTTTATGGGCGAGGGCGACAAGATCATCGCCATCGACTCTCACATCGACACCGTCGGCATCGGCAACATCGAGAACTGGGACGCCGATCCCTATGAGGGCTACGAGACCGACGAGATCATCTACGGCCGCGGCGGCTCCGACCAGGAGGGTGGCATGGCTTCTGCTACCTACGCTGCCAAGATGATGAAGGACATGGGCCTCATCCCCGAAGGCTACAAGATCATGGTCGTCGGCACCGTCCAGGAAGAGGACTGCGACGGCATGTGCTGGCAGTACATCTACAACAAGGACGGCATTAAGCCCGAGTTCGTCATTTCCACCGAGCCCACCGACGGTGGCATCTATCGCGGTCACCGCGGCCGCATGGAGATCCGCGTCGACGTTCATGGCACCTCCTGCCACGGCTCCGCTCCCGACCGCGGCGACAACGCCATTTACAAGATGGCCGACATCATCGCCGACGTCCGCGCCCTCAACAACAACGGCTGCGACGAGTCGACCGACATCAAGGGCCTCGTCAAGATGCTCGACCCCAAGTACAACCCCGAGCACTTCGAGGACGCCCGCTTCCTGGGCCGCGGCACCTGCACCGTCAGCCAGATCTTCTACACCAGCCCCAGCCGCTGCGCTGTCGCTGACTCCTGCGCCATCTCCATCGACCGTCGCATGACCGCCGGCGAGACCTGGGAGTCCTGCCTGGACGAGATCCGCAACCTGCCGGCAGCCAAGAAGTACGGCGACGACGTGAAGGTCTCCATGTACATGTACGACCGTCCGTCCTGGACCGGCGAGGTCTACGAGACCGAGGCTTACTTCCCCACGTGGATCAACAAGGAGACCGCTCCGCACGTCAAGGCCCTCGTCGACGCCCATAAGGCTATGTTCGGTGACGAGCGCATCGGCTGCGAGCCCAGCATGGACAAGCGCACCGGTCGTCCGCTGTGCGACAAGTGGACCTTCTCCACGAACTGCGTTTCCATCCAGGGCCGCTATGGCATCCCCTGCGTCGGCTTTGGCCCGGGTGCCGAGTCTCAGGCTCACGCTCCCAACGAGGTCACCTACAAGGACGACCTGGTCACCGCTGCCGCCATGTATGTGGCTGCCCTGAACCTCTACGATCCGAGCCAGGCCGATGGCGATGCCACCGTGTTCCGCGCCGGTCTGACCAACAACAAGATCGACTAGTCCCATTCCTCGATCTTGTTGAGCCGGGGGCAGTTTATGCCCCCGGCGCCTCCTGTTGACTTGGGGCCCGCGGTCGTTATCTCCCATGCTTCCTCGACGGTGGCGGGTCCTCGTCATAGTGCTCGGCATGTTCTAGCCACACGCGCATGCCGGAGCGCATCTACTCATTGCGATCGTTTCACCTTTAGAAAGGACATTTACATGGACGCCAAGTTTACCGAGCTCGTCGAGCAGCTGAACGGCCTCGATTTTAAGGGTATGTACGGCAGCGACTTCCTGCACACCTGGGATAAGACCACCGATGAGCTCAAGGCGCTCTACATCGTCGCCGACGCTCTGCGCGAGCTGCGCGAGAACAACGTTTCGTCCAAGATCTTCGATTCGGGCCTGGCCGTCTCGCTGTTCCGCGACAACTCCACCCGTACGCGCTTCTCCTTCTCTAAGGCTGCCAACCTGCTCGGCCTTGAGCTGCAGGACCTGGACGAGAAGAAGTCCCAGATCGCTCACGGCGAGACCGTCCGCGAGACCGCTACCATGATCTCCTTCATGGCCGACGTCATCGGCATCCGCGACGACATGTACATCGGCAAGGGCGACGCCTACATGGCTGAGGTCTCCGAGTCTGTCCAGCAGGCTTACGAGGATGGCGTTCTGGATCACCGTCCCACGCTCATCTCCCTGCAGTCCGACTCCGATCACCCCACGCAGTCCTCTGCCGACATGCTCTACCTTATCAACGAGTTTGGCGGCCTCGAGAACCTCAAGGGCAAGAAGGTTGCCGTCACCTGGGCCTATTCGCCCTCTTACGGCAAGCCGCTGTCCTGCCCGCAGTCGCTGATCAGCCTGCTGCCCCGCTTTGGCATGGACGTCACCCTGGCTCACCCCGAGGGCTACGACCTCATGCCCGAGGTCGTCGAGCGCGCCAAGGGCTATGCCGCCGAGTCCGGCACCACCTTTAAGCAGGTCAACACCATGGCCGAGGCCTTCGAGGGCGCCGACATCGTGATCCCCAAGAGCTGGGCTCCGTTTGCCGCCATGGAGAAGCGTACCAACCTGTACGCCGAGGGCGACGACGCCGGTATCGCTGCGCTCGAGAAGGAGCTGCTCGCTCAGAACGCTACGCATCAGGATTGGTGCTCCACGACAGAGCTCATGGAGAAGACCGCCAACGGCCAGGACACCATCTTTATGCACCCGCTGCCCGCCGACATCTCCGGTGTCTCCTGCGAGCACGGCGAGGTCAACGCCGACGTCTTCGACATGCACCGCGTGGGCATGTACAAGGAGGCCAGCTACAAGCCGTACGCCATCGCAGCCATGATGTTCCTGCAGAAGGTTGCCGATCCCGCCGCTACCCTCAAGGCCCTCGACGAGCGCAACACCGCCCGTTGGTTCCAGGCCTAAAGCCGGGTTGAGGTAAGCCATGTAAAAGGGGCGCTCTGCCAACCGGCGGGGTGCCCCTTTTTTGCATCGCGGGCGTGCGGGATAAGCGCTTTCGATGTGGATGCCCGCGGCGCGAGTTATGGGTACGATGGTTTCAGGGGAGGTATCACCATGAAACTTGGATGCGTCATTATGGCCTCGGGCGAGGGCAAGCGGTTTGGCTCCAACAAGATGCTTGCCGATATCTATGGCGAGCCGCTGATTGCCCGGACCATCGATTCGGTTCCCCGGGGCTTTGACGTCGTGGTTTCGACGCGTTGGCCCGAGGTCGTTCAGATTTGCGAGGACAAGCATTGCCCGTGCGTGCTGCACGATGGCGAGCTGCGCAGCGAAAGCGTCCGTGCGGGCCTTTCGTGGGGAGTCGAACGCAACTGGAAAGGTTGCCTCTTTTTGCCGGGCGACCAGCCGCTTGTGAGCGCGGATTCTTTTGAGGCCATGGTTCACGCGTTTGACGAGCGTGGCCGCAAGCATCCGGTGCGCTTGGCGTGCAGCGGTGAGCCTTCGAGCCCGGTGCTCTTTCCGGCGGAACTGTTCGATGCACTTATGTGTCTCGAGGGCAAGGACGGCGGCGGTTCGATTCTCAAAGGCCGCGTCGACGTTGCGCTGGTCGAAGCGCGCGCCTACGAGCTGTGGGATGTCGATACCGCCAAGGGACAGCGACGCATAGCGGAGCATATCGCGGCCTGCTCGTATTTTGATCGCGTGGCCAACTGTATGAATCGATAAGGAGCAACATGATCATCATCAAAAACGGCGCGCTCGTGACGCCCCAGGGGCTTCGCCGCGCCGACCTTGCCATGGAGGGCGACAAGATCGTGCGGATTGCCGCGGCGATTGAGCCGGGCGAGGACGATACCGTCCAGGACGCCACGGACTGTTGGGTGTTCCCGGGCTTTATCGATGGGCACACGCACATGCAGTGTTGGACCGGCATGGACTGGACGGCCGATAGCTTTGAGACCGGCACACGTGCGGCTGCCTGCGGCGGTACCACGACCATCGTGGACTACGCGACGGCTGATCGCGGCGTGACCATGCCCGATGCCTTGGCCGAGTGGCATCGCCGTGCCGACGGAACCTGCACGGCCAACTACGCTTTTCATATGGCACTCGCCGAGTGGAATGAGCGCAACCGCGCCGATCTTTCGGCCATGCGCGAGGCGGGCGTATCGTCGTTTAAGACCTACTTTGCCTACGATCATTTGCGCCTGGACGATGCCGAGACGCTCGAGGTGCTCGAGGAGCTCAAGCGTATTGGCGGCATACTGTGCGTGCATTGCGAGAACGGTACGCTGGTGAATGAGCTGCAGAAGCGCGTGTACGAGCAGGGGATTCATGGGCCCGAGGGGCATGCGCTCAGCCGCCCGGACGTGTGTGAGGCCGAAGCCGTGAGCCGCCTGCTGTATCTGGCGCACCTGGCCGGGGACGCTCCGGTCAACGTGGTGCACCTTTCGACCAAGCTGGGGCTCGAGGCCATTCGCGCTGCCAAAGCGCGCGGGCAGAAGGATATCTATGTCGAGACCTGCCCCCAGTATCTGATGCTCGACGACACCTGTTATCTGGAGCAGGGCGAGGACGGCTTTGCGGGCGCCAAGTATGTGATGAGCCCGCCGCTGCGCCATGCCGGTGACCGTGCCGCGCTGCGCGAGGCGCTTGTGGCCGGCGAGATCGATACTATCGCCACCGACCACTGCAGCTTTAACCTGCACGGGCAAAAGGACCGCGGGCGCGACGATTTCCGCGCGATTCCCAACGGCGGGCCCGGCGTGGAGCATCGTCCCGTCGCGATTGCCACGAGCTTTGAGGGACAGCTAGGACCCGAGGACCTCTGCCGCTTGATGAGCGAGAACCCGGCGCGCGTGTTTGGCATGTACCCGCGCAAGGGCTGTCTTGCCGAGGGTGCCGATGCCGACGTGTGCGTGTGGGATCCTTGCGCGCGTTGGACGATCAGCGCCGCGACACAGCATCAGGCCGTGGACTACACGCCGCTCGAGGGCTTTGAGGCACATGGCCGCGCCAAGGCCGTGTTTGTGAACGGCGTGCTGGCGGCACGCGTCGGCGAGCCCACCGGAGCCCAGCCCGGCCGCTACGTCCCCCGCTAGCAGCAAAGATGCCGTGTCCCCTCCTCAGTTGCGGTGAAATACGGACTGTTTGCGGCCGTCGGGCGGCCAAACAGTCCGTATTTCACCGCAACTGAGGAGATGGGGCCGGCTACTTGAGGCTGCTGGCGACGACGGGGTGGTCGAGAGCTGCCTCGAAGCGGTCGGCCATCGTGGGGTCGCTGAGCGTGTCGACTTGGTTGAGCATGATGCGGGCATTGTTGAGGTTCAGCATCCGCAGCTCGGCATTGAGCACCTGGGCGACGCGCTCTGGGGTGGCAGTGTCGGTGAGCTCGCAGCCGCAACGCTCGCAAAAGAGCTCGGGGCGGTGGACAACCTCGGCGACGGGTTTGCCCAGTCCCGAGGCGCCGACGACCCAGACAACGTTTGCCGTGGCGGCGGGAATTACCGGCTCCCAGGCGGCATGCGCCTTGAGCGGGAGTCGCTTGCTACCGTCTGCCTCGGCCAACACATAGTCAAAGCGCTGTGCCAGCTCGCCGAGTGGCTCGGCGGGGGCGGAGAGCTTGCCTGTCTCCGGGTCCAAGATGCCTGCCTGGCAGATGCCTCCGCGTGCAAGCCCCGCGCAGGCCTCGCAGGTGCAGCCTGGGGCGTGTGGGGCACCTGGCTTCCAAGGCGCGGCGTCCAGGCGACGATTCGACCCGTCCCATGGCACGCCGGCAACGGGAAGCATATGCGTGGTGGTGCAGAGGAGCACGCGGCCGCCAGCGCGCATGAGCTCAAGACCCAGCGTTTTGAGCAACGTCGACTTGCCGCCGCTGCCGATAATCGCGGTAATGCCCGGCTCGATCCTGAGCGCCGAGGCAAGATTGCCGCTAACTGTTTCCATCTGTTCACCGCCGTATAATACTGTGATAATAAATAATCATCAGAGTAGCGGTCGAACCGCTTTTGCTCTGCTCAAACCGTAGCACAGGGAGGTGCCCCGGGAATGCTCGTTTATGTTCGCGGCGCCGGCGATATCGCCACGGGTGTCGCCGCTCGCTTGGTGCGCGCCGGCGTGTCGGTCGTTATGGCCGATATCGCGGTTCCCACGTGCATCCGCCGCACAATCAGTTTTTGCGAGGCTATTCGCCTGGGCGAGGTCCAGGTCGAGGGCATTCGCGCTCGCTTGGCGCAGACGCCGGCAGAGGCGCTCGAGATTACCCAAGCGGGGGATGTTGCCGTCGTGGTGGACCCTCAGGCCAAGATGCTCGATGAGCTTAAACCCGCGGCTGTGGTCGACGCGATTCTGGCCAAGCGCAACCTGGGCACCACGCGCGACATGGCGCCTACCGTCATCGCCGTGGGGCCGGGCTTTACCGCGCCGGTCGATTGCGACGCCGTGGTCGAGACCATGCGCGGGCATTTCCTGGGCCGTGTCATTACCCAAGGTTCACCCCAGCCCAACACGGGCGTGCCGGGCATTATCGCTGGCTATGGCAAAGAGCGTGTTATCCACAGCCCCGCCGCCGGCGTGTTTCGGTCCGACCGCGCAATCGGCGACATCGTGCGCGCCGGAGACGTGATTGGCTACGCGGGCGATACGCCCATGTACACGCAGATCGATGGCTGCCTTCGCGGGCTTTTGGCAAACGGCGTGCAGGTGACTGAGGGCTTTAAATGCGCCGATGTCGACCCGCGCGGCGATGCCAGCTATATCAACTACATTTCGGACAAGGCGACGTCGGTCGGCGGCGGCGTGCTCGAGGCACTCGCTATGCTCACCGATATCTTTAGAGGATAGAAGGCGGCAATGGAAAAGCTCGATGTTGTGAATGCGGCGCTTGCCGCCCTGCGTGCTGGCGAGACGTGCGAACTCGTGGTCGTGGCCGGCACGGCAGGGTCATCGCCGCGCGGCGTGGGCGCCTGGATGGCCGTCTTTGCCGATGGCAGCCAAGCGGGTACCATCGGCGGCGGCAAGATCGAGCTCTTTGCGCTGGATGAGGCGCGCGAGCTCCTGAGCGCGGGACAGTCGCGTCTGGTCCGCTACACCATGGGCGGCGAGAACTCCGATACCGGCATGATCTGCGGCGGAGCCATCTGCCTGTGCTATCTGCATCTGGATGCGACCCAGGCACCGTTGTTCCAGGAAATTGCCGACGTCTTGGTCTATCGACGCATCGGCGACTTCGTCATCGACTTTGAGCCGTTTATCGCAAGCGCGCTCGAAGGCGATGTTGCCGAATATCATGGCGAGGCATCGCGCCATACCATTGCCGGCTGCCCCGAGCTTTCGCTGGTGGAGGAGGGGAGTAGGGTCACCTACACCAACGCGGCCTCCGAGATTCCCGCGGCGCACATTGAGACGCTCTGCCCCGAGGGCCTGACCTACATCTTTGGCTGCGGACATGTGGGCGCTGCGACGGCACGGGTGCTCACGGCGGCGGGCTTTGCCGTCGTGGCGTGCGATGACCGCCCCGGCACGCTGACGCCCGAATGGGTGCCCGGTGTCTACGACCGTCGCCTGGTCGATTACAAGAATCTGGGCGAGCAGTGCCCCATCGGTCCGCGCGACTTGGTGGTCGTGGCCACGGCGGGTCACAAGTCCGATATCGACGTGGTGATTCAGGCCATGCGTGCCAAGCCTGCCTACCTGGGCTGTCTGGGTTCGCGCCGCAAGACGGCCTTTGTGCGCGCCCGCCTGGAGCAGGAAGGCTTTACGCAGGACCAGATCGACGAGCTGCACCTTCCGATCGGCGTTGCCATCGAGGCCGAGGACCCCGAGGAGATCGCCATCTCCATCGCCGCCGAGATGATCCACCTGCGCCGCACCAAACTCGTCCCCCGCAAGCGCTAATCGGATCCCCACCAATAAGTTGCGGTGAAATACGGACTGTTTAAGCCTGTTAGGCCGCCAAACAGTCCCTATTTCACCGCAACTGCTTTTTGGGATCCATTTGTGCGGGGGAGTTGTGGAGTTGTGCAGGCAGACGAGGTTTTTCTGGAAATACGCACCCAATGCGCGTATAGTACCGATTGTTTTGTCGGCTCCTGCTGCGTCGAGTCCAAACCGCGAAATGCCATGAGCGGCGCGGATGCAGCCAGGAGGCACGAGGACAACCCATCGTGGCCACGCCCCGTGCTTAAAACCCCAAGAAGGAGTGAACAATGGCAGAAGAGAAGTATGTGCCGCGTCTGAAGACCAAGTACAACAACGAGGTCAAGCAGCAGCTTCAGGACAAGTTCCAGTACGAGAACGTCATGATGATCCCCAAGTTTGAGAAGATCGTCGTGAACATGGGTGTCGGCGAGGCCGCTACCGATTCCAAGGCCATCGACGGTGCCGTGCGCGACCTGCGTGCCATCACCGGCCAGCAGCCGATGATCACCCGCGCCCGCAAGTCCATCGCTACCTTCCGCCTGCGCGCTGGTATGCCGATCGGCTGCAAGGTTACCCTGCGTGGCGACCGTATGTGGGAGTTCTTCGATCGTCTGACCTCCGTCGCGATCCCCCGTATCCGCGACTTCCGCGGCATTTCCGCCAAGAGCTTCGACGGCCGTGGTAACTTCTCCATGGGCGTCACCGAGCAGCTCATCTTCCCCGAGATCGACTTCGATTCCGTCGATCACCAGCGTGGTATGGACATCACTTTCGTGACCACCGCCAACACCGATGAGGAGGCCAAGGCCCTTCTGGACGCCTTCGGTTTCCCGTTCAAGAAATAGGTTCACCTGCCCTATAAGCGCCGTTCCCACAAGGGGGCGGCGCTTGGGGCGAACAATACTCTATGTGAGGAGGATATAAGTGGCTAAGACATCGATGATCGTCAAGTGCAATCGCAAGCAGAAGTTCTCTACTCGTGAGTACACGCGCTGCCAGCGCTGCGGCCGTCCGCACTCTGTGTACCGCAAGTTCGGCCTGTGCCGTGTCTGCTTCCGCGAGCTTGCACTCAAGGGCGAGCTTCCCGGCGTTAAGAAGGCCAGCTGGTAAGTCACTACCAGCGTTTCAAGCATCAGTTTGGAACAGGGAAAACGCGCTAGTTAGGCTTTGCCGTTAAGGGCGGCGAAGAACCAAGAGCACGTGTTCATCAAGAACGAAGGAGAATCTGTATGAACCTTACAGACCCGATCGCAGATATGCTTACGCGCATCCGTAACGCTAACTCTGTGAACAAGGCCACGGTCTCCATGCCGAGCAGCAAGAAGCTCGTCGAGATCGCTCGTGTTCTGCACGAGGAGGGCTACATCGAGGGCTACGATGTCGAGGACACCGTTCCCCAGAAGACTCTGCACATCACGCTTAAGTATGGTCCCAAGAAGGCTAAGGTCATCAACGGCATCCGCCGCATTTCCAAGCCGGGCCTGCGTAAGTACACCGGCGTTGCCGACATGCCCCGCGTCCGCGGTGGCCTTGGTACCGCCATTATTTCCACCAGCCATGGCGTCATGACCGACCGCGATGCTCGCAAGCACAACGTCGGCGGCGAGATCATCGCTTACGTCTGGTAATTCGCTCGGTAGGTAGAAGGAAAGGAGATCACCGTGTCTCGTATCGGTAATAAGCCTGTCCAGATTCCCGCCGGAGTCGAAGTGGCAGTCAACGGCAACAACGTTGTCGTCAAGGGCCCCAAGGGCCAGCTCGAGCTCGATGTCTTTGAGAAGCTCGCTATCAACGTCGAGGACAATGTTCTCACCGTTTCCCGTCCCGACGACGAGCGTGAGACCCGTGCCCGCCACGGCCTCACCCGCGCCCTCATCCACAACATGGTTGTTGGCGTTTCCGAGGGCTTCGAGAAGAAGCTCGAGCTCGCCGGCGTCGGTTACCGCGTGCAGCAGAAGGGCAAGAACCTCGAGTTCTCCCTGGGCTTCTCGCACCCCGTGATCGTCGAGGCTCCCGAGGGCATCACCTTCGAGGTTCCCGACAACACCCACGTGAACGTCAAGGGTATCAACAAGCAGCAGGTCGGTCAGATCGCCGCTGAGATCCGCGGCCATCGTCCTCCCGAGCCTTACAAGGGCAAGGGTATCCACTACGTTGGCGAGCACATCCGCCGCAAGCTGGGTAAGGCCGCCAAGTAGTCGTAACCGACTCACTCGCATAAGACCAGCACCCCGTCAGGTGCTGGCAAGATCAACCTTTTTAGGAGTTTACGTATGAACAAGCATAAGGCGAAGCTGGAAGGCCTCAAGCGTCGTCAGCGTCGTGTTCGCGGCAAGGTCTCGGGTACCTCCGAGCGTCCGCGTCTTCGCGTGACCCGTACTAACGCCAACATCTATGCCCAGATCATCGACGACAGCAAGGGCTCCAGCCTGACGCTCGTCTCTGCCTCGACCCTCGAGGCCGAGTTCAAGGGCACCCACACCTCGAACAAGGAGGCTGCGGAGAAGGTCGGTCAGCTCGTTGGCAAGCGCGCCATCGAGGCCGGCATCACCAAGGTCGCCTTCGATCGCGGTGGCCGTATCTACCATGGCCGCGTCAAGGCCCTCGCCGACGGTGCTCGTGCCGCCGGTCTCGAGTTCTAGGAGGTATGTAGCACATGGCTCGTAATCAGAAGCAGCAGCGCGAGGCCTCCGAGTTCGAGGAGCGCGTCGTTTACATCAACCGCGTGTCGAAGACCGTCAAGGGTGGTCGTCGCATGAGCCTCGTCGCTCTCGTCGTCGTTGGCGACGGCAAGGGCAACGTCGGCGTTGGCATGGGCAAGTCCGCTGAGGTGCCCATGGCCATCTCCAAGGCATCTCTCGATGCCAAGAAGAACATGTTCCACGTGCCGGTGACCGATCAGGGCACCATTCCGCACGAGGTTCTCGGTCACTTTGGTGCCGGCCGCATCATCATCAAGCCCGCTGTCGAGGGTACCGGCGTTATCGCCGGCGGCGCTGTGCGTCCCCTCTTTGAGCTTGCTGGCATCAAGAACGTCCTGTCCAAGTCCCTCGGTACCGACAACGGCCTCAACATCATCAAGGCTGCCGTCGAGGGCCTCAAGGAGCTCTCCAGCCCTGAGGACGTCGCGGCTCGCCGTGGCCTGACGGTCTCCGAGATGTTCGTCGGTAAGGAGAACTAAGCATGGCTGACACCATCAAGATCAAGCAGGTCCGCAGCACCAACGGTTGCAAGCAGGACCAGGTCCGTACTGTCCGTGCCCTCGGTCTCCACAGGATCCGCGAGGTTCGCGAGATTGCTGACAACGAGTCCGTCCGCGGCATGATCTTCAAGGTCAAGCACCTTGTCGAGATTGTAGAGGAGTAGCAAATGCAGCTTCACGATCTTACTCCCGCGCCCGGTTCCACCAAGAACCGCAAGCGCGTCGGCCGTGGCAATTCTTCGGGTCACGGCACCACTTCTGGCCGCGGCCAGAAGGGCCAGGGTTCCCGCTCTGGCGGCACCAAGGGTGCCGGCTTCGAGGGTGGCCAGACTCCGCTGGCTATGCGCCTGCCCAAGCTTCCGGGCTTCCGCAACCCCCGTCGTATCGAGTACACCGCTGTTAACGTTGAGCGTCTCGAGCGTAAGTTCGAGGACGGCGCTGTGATCGACGGTGCCGCTCTTAAGGCCGCTCGCATCACCAAGAGCGAGTTCGAGCCCGTCAAGGTGCTCGGCAATGGTGAGCTCACCAAGAAGTTCACGGTCAAGGTCGACAAGGTCAGCGCTTCTGCGCAGGCCAAGATCTGTCTCTTATACACATCTCCGAGCCCACGAGACAGGCAGAAATCTCG
>URHU01000045.1:0-13690 GCA_900547715.1 uncultured Collinsella sp.
ATGCCGCCGAAGTTGAAAGGCAGATTGCCGCTCTGGCGGGCTTGCAGCGTCGAGCCGTTGCGCGGTTTGGAAAACCGCGCAACTAGAGTTACATGACCATAACGTAGCGCGATCCCACGTAGTACTGCTTACCCATCAGGACCGGCTCGCCATTGGGACCCGTGAAGCCGGCACGCAGGTTGAGCAGCGGATCGTGCGGAGCAATGCCCAGCTCGGCCGCCTGCTCGGTATTGGCACGAACGGCCTCGACCGTGCGGTAGCCAACCGAAACAATCGGCGTTCCGCCAACACGCTCGACCTCGGCAAAAATCGACTTGTCCTCAAGATCGGCCCTCAACAGCTCACGGTAGGCATCAAACGGCACAAAGATGTTCTCCTCAAAGATGGGCTCGCCGTCGGCCGTACGCACGCGCTTGATATGCAGCAGCAGCGCATCCTTCTGCAGGCCAAAGAACTCCATCTCGTTTTGGCGCGCCGGAACGATCTGGCGATCGATCACGTGCGCACCGGCCTTCATGCCGTTGCCGGCACACAGCGCGGTAAACGTCTGCAGCGTCGAGGCGTGAAACTGGCGATTGATGTGCGGCGTGGAGACAAAGGTGCCACGGCCCTGCTGCTTAACCAGGTAGCCATCGGAGCACAGCTCCTCGACGGCGCGGCGCACCGTAATGCGGCTCACGTCGTACTGCTCGGCTA
Organism: uncultured Collinsella sp.; assembly: GCA_900547715.1. GTDB lineage: Bacteria > Actinomycetota > Coriobacteriia > Coriobacteriales > Coriobacteriaceae > Collinsella. The sequence goes on from URHU01000045.1 coordinate 697, forward strand.
GCTCAAGCTCGGACGGAATACGCTCCTTGGGTGCATAAACACCTTTCTCGATCGCATCCTTGATTTCGTCGTAAATCTGCTGGTAAAGCGGTGCATTTTTGGGCGCAGGCATATCTAATCACTCTTATCGAAATATCGAAATAACTAATACGTATATAACGTCTAGTTTCATATTACCTCATAATGATAAAATGATACACCCTCCCTACCAAAAAGCGACAGCTTCATTTTGGTAGGTTTTATCTGGGCAAACGAGAGCCTCTCGAAAGCAACGGGGCTTTCGGGGGGCTCGTTCGGATGGGTTGCGCAGGACCGGCAAAATGCCAATACCCTACTTGCCGTCGTCCTGCTGCAGGCTGTCCTGTTCGCTGAGGCGCGCCTGCCTGCTGGCCATGCGTGCGGGCTTGTCGGGATCGGGAACGGCCGTGGGCATGGGCTCGTCGACATGACCACCCCACCAGCCGCCCACAAAGTTGAGCGTGTGGAACACGTTGATCACGGCGCCGGGATCAACGTCGCACACCAGCTTGATAATGTCCTGACTCTCGTAGGTCGAGACAACGGTGTTCAGCAGGTACATCTTTTCGCGGCTATATCCGCCGACGACCTCGGCGCAGCTAATGCCGTGCTGAAAATGGTTTACGTAGGCAGTCATGACCTCGTCTGCCTTGCGCGTCGTGATCTGCAGCGTCACGCGATCGTAGCGACGATAGAAACTGTCGATGGTCTTGGTCGAAATAAACTGGAACACGATGGAATACGCCGCCTTGTCCCAGCCAAACATAAAGCCAAAGATCGCCAGGATAAAGCAGTTGAAACCAAAGATGACGCCCCAGATGGTCTTGCCCGTGTGGTTGGAAACCCACAGCGCGATAAAGTCGGTGCCGCCGGTGGATGCGCCGGATTTAAGTGCGATGGCAGCGCCCAGACCCGAGACCACGCCGCCAAAAATGATGAGCATGATCTTGTCGCCCAAAAACGGCGCGAAGTGAAAGACGTTGAGGAACAGCGACGAGAGCACGACCTGCATCATCGAGAAGATGACGAAGCGCTTGCTAATGCCGCTCCAGCATAGGAGCGCCACGGGGATGTTGAGCGCGAGCATACCGAGCGAGATGTCGATGTGAACGCCGCCCAGCGAGGTAACGCGATCGAGCAGGACCGCAACGCCGGTGAGGCCGCTCGGAAGCAAATCGGCGGGCTGAATGAACGCCTGGATCAGGAATGCCTGGAGAACGGCGGAAATCGTGACCGCCACGGCAGTAATAGCGCGGCGGACGATGGTGAGGCGGCCGAGTACGAGCACTCGGTCCGTGAGCTGATCGATGGCGTTCGCCACGCAGGCTCCTTTCGAAGGCAGATGTAGTTGTGGGGTATGTCCGCGATTGTAACATGGAGCGTGCGGGGGCGCTTCAATTCACCCTCTCTCGACAACCAAAGCGGGACCAGCAACCCCACGACCAAAGGCCCAAATTACAAGTGAGTAGACTTTTTACGATCTGCCGAGCACACCCAAAACCGCCACCCCTGTGACCTGCGGTTTTACTAGAGCAGATGCGCTTTGTGCTCGTCTTGCATCAAAAAGTCTACTCACTTAGTCCGAATCGAAGCCAAACGGATCCAAATAGATGACAAATTAAACCAATCCGCAGCAAAAGACGCGTGAATCAGTGCTTCTCGCGGCGGATTGACGCTACAAAGCGGCCAAAATGTCGGTCAGATTATCGATAACGGCATCGGCTCGCGATTGATCGAGGTTGACGCCCTCGTGCGGACGCAGTGCCAGGACGCGGGCGCCGGAACGTTTGCCAGCCTCGATCCCCAAAGGCGAATCCTCGATAACCAGGCACTCGGCAGGCTCCACCCCCAGCGCCTCCATGGCACGCAGGTAGATCTCGGGGTCGGGCTTAAACGCACTGCACTCGTGACCGCTGATGGTGTAGTCCAGCACATCGGCAATACCGGCAATCTCTACCAGCTCGTCAATGAGCTCGCGATAGGACGAGCTCGCGATGGCGCACTTCACGCCGCGCTCGTGCAACTCACGCATCACCGGCTCCGTCTGCTCGTTGAGCAGCTCGGCATACGGAACGGGGTGGTCCGGGCTGTAGACCTGCTTGTACTCCACGCGCAGGCGCTCGCGCAGCTCGACATCGTCGGGCACCAGCGACTTCCAAATGGCAGGCTCGTTAGACCCCGAAAGATCGGGGATCTCGTCAAAGTGGAACCCCTTCTCCTCCATAAACGCCACGCGACGACGGTTGTAGAACCACTCGGTATCGACCAGCACGCCGTCCATGTCAAACAGCACTGCCTTGATCATACGCATCTCCTCCCACCTGCCAAAAAGGGACAGGTTTATTTTGGTAGGTTTTATCTGAGGTTTTGTGGCGCGACGGATACGCCCTCCCCAGAGCAAAAAAAGGGGACGGGGCGCAAACCCCATCCCCTTTCAATCAACCCGTAAGGTTTACTTACTTGTGATTAGTAGGAAAGCTTCCACATGTAGCGACGCATGGTCAGCGGGTGCTGACGGGCCTCGGCGATCTGGTTGCCGTACTCGCGCATAACGGCGAGGTGCAGCAGCGGGTTGAAGTAGGTGACGACGCTCGCGGGCACAGCGTCAGCCAGGCCGTAGTCCTTGGAGTCGATCAGAGCGACCTTGGCGCCCATGCGCTTAAGGAAGGTGAGGGCGCGGGCGTCCATCGGACGGGTAGCGCCATCGGACATGAAGAAGACGTAGGGCTTACCCTCGGTGGAAACCTCGAACGGGCCGTGGAAGTACTCACCGGTGTTGTAGGCAGCGGCGTCGATCCACTGCATCTCGGTGAACAGGAAGGCGGCGTGAGAATAAGCCATCTTCTCGGAGGCACCGGAAGCCATGAAGTAGATCATCTTGTCGTCCTTGAAGTCCTGAGCGAACTTCTTGGCGAGCTTCTTGCAGGACTGAGCGGCGTTCTCGCAGAGCTCGAAGACGTTGGTGAGGCCGGTGATCATGTCCTCGTAGTGGTCATAACCCTCGGTCTGCTGAAGGATCTCGACAGCAAGAGCGATGGCGTAGCCGGGCTTCTCGCACTTGGCAGCGAAGTTGGCGTGGAAGCCGTGAACGATGACGTAGTCAGCGTCGACGGTCAGAGCGGAGCCAGCCTTGTTGGTGAGGGAGACGACCGGGCAGTTGTGCTTCTTGGCGGTCTTGTTGGCCTCGACGGTCTCGGGCGTGGAGCCACCGAGGGAGCAGGTGATCACGAAGGTGTGCTCGTTGACCCAGGAAGGCGTGTCGTAGTTGAACTCGTTAGCGGTGAAGATCTGAACGTTCAGCTTGTCCGTGTTGTTGGCCAGGAAGTACTTGGCGGGGTAAAGGTCGGACATGGAAGCACCGCAGCCGACGAAGGCGACGCTGTGAATCTCGTGGTTGGACAGGACGTCAGCGACGATCTGCTTAGGGAGGTTAAGGTCGATCTCGTACATCTGACACATTCCTTTCAATTTTTGCGGCGCCACATTGCCGGGCGCTCGCAGGGTTACCGTGGTTTGGGCCGAGTCGCCGGCCCGTTGAGGATGCGACAAAGGGACTGTCCCATTGTCGCATTTTGGGGATGGAAGCCTGCCTGGGGTATGGGATGCCAGGCAGGCCCCCGGGGGAAAGCGGTTAGGCGCTTAGTCGCGACTAAGCCAGGATGCCGACCGCGGAGAGGGCGATGCCGCCCACAATGGCGATCACGAGAAGCCAACCGGTGTTGACGTTCTTCTTGATGAGCCAGTACATAAGGCCGGTGAGGCCAAGGGAGATCATCTGGGGCATCATGCTGTCCAGGATGTCCTGGATAACGACGGTGCCGTCAGCGAACTGCAGCGGGGTGGTGGCGCCGATCAGCGTGGCGATCATGCCGCCCACGGACATAAGACCCACGATGCCGCAGACATACATGAGCTTCTCCATGAGGTCGCCGCCCTGAAGCTTGCTCAGGTACTCGTGGCCGCCCTGATAGCCCATCTTGGCTGCGAACCAAGTAATCAGCACGGAGGGGACGATGGAGATGAGAAGGGCCAGGATCGGGCCCATGATGGAGCCCTGCTGAGCCAGCTGAACGCCCAAGCCAAAGGCGATAACGCGGATGGTGCCCTGGAAGAAGGAGTCACCGATGCCGGAAAGCGGGCCCATAAGGGAGGTCTTGACCGCGTTAATCGAATCGGGGTTGAAGTTCTCGGGATCCTTGGCGTACTCCTCCTCCATGGAGGCGGCGAGGCCCAGGATGAAAGCGCTCGTCTGCGGGGTGCAGTTGTAGAACGCCATGTGACGGTGGTAAGCCTCTTTCTTAGCAGCAAGCTGCTTGGGGTCGGACTCGTCCGGATAGAGGCGATCGAGCGTGGGAACCATACCGTAGAGGAAGCCCATGTTCATCTGACGCTCGTAGTTCCAAGAGGCCTGGATGGCCCAGGAGCGCCAGAAGAACTGGCTGACCTTCTTGTTCAGGGACACGTCCTTGGTTGCGGTTGCCATAGTGTGTTCCTCCTTAGTCTTCGTCGTCTTCGAGCGGATCGTAGTCGGAATCGACACCGGCGGCTGCATGGGAACCGTTGAACTTGAAGCCCATGAAGACGACAGCCAGGCACACACCGATCAGAGCGACCGCGATGACGGACAGGTTGAGGTAAGCGGCGAGCAGGAAACCGATGAACAGGAACGGAGTCATACCCTTCTTGATCATCATGGTGAGCAGCAGAGCCAAGCCGTAGGCGGTCATGATCTTGGTCGAAACGTTAAGACCAGTGGACAGCCACTCGGGAACCATGTTGACGATGGCCTGAACCAGGTCGGTGCCAACAAAGACGGCGAGGAAAATCGGCAGGAAGTACATGATGGCGTACAAACCGGAGCCGGCGCAGATGTGCATACGGTAGGCGGTCTTGAACTTTCCGTTATCAATCGCGCTATCTGCCACATGGGTGAGGACGGCGATGATGGAACGGAACACGATGCCGAGGAGCTGACCCAGGACGGCGACCGGGATGGCGATCGTCATGGCGGTCTCGGCGGAAGCATCGGTCAGGCACGCAAAGGCAGCGGCCACGATGCCGCCCAGGACCATATCGGGCGGAACGGCGGCGCCGACCTGCACCAGGCCCATGGACACGAGCTCGACGGCGGCACCGACGGCAAGGCCGGTGGGCACATCGCCCAGCAGCAGACCGACGAGCGTAGCGCCAACGAGGGGCTGCTCGAAGTTAAGACGACCGAGCAGGCGGGAGTCCCACATGCAGAACACGCCGACGAGGCCGACGAGCACCGCACTGATGAACGTATTCATACCCTTCTCCTTTCAGTCAGGCAAAAGCCTGGTTGATTACAGCTTGGCGTCGATGTCGACGCTCTGATACGTAGGGGTCTGCTGGACATAGAGCTTGATGCCCATGTCGAGCAGCTGGTTGACGTCGGCCTTCTGGTTGGCGTCGAGGAAGACGGAGCTGTCCTTGCCGCCGACCTGATCGGCACCGTCGTGGTTGGCGGTGGCGCCCAGGTTGATGGCGTCGAGCTTGTAGCCCTGGCAGAACTGCAGCATCTCGGCAGTGTTGCCAAAGACGAACATGACGCGCTCGCCGAGGGTGTTGAGCTTGTCCATCTTGGCGAGGGCACGCTCGACGGTGAAGACGTTCAGACGCACGCCCTGGGGCTTGGCCAGCTTAAGAGCGCCCTTCTTGATGTCATCGTTGGCGGCAGCGTTGTCGACGACGATGATGCGCTCGGCCTGAACCTTGGTGGTCCAGGTAAAGACGACCTGACCGTGCAGCAGACGGTAGTCAAGACGTGCGAGGACGATCTTGGCGGGACCGGAGCTGTGACGGGACGCCTTGGCCTTCTTGGCGGGAGCCGCGGCGACCTCGACCGGTGCATTGGGGTTAGTCAGACCGGTGCGGGCCTCGTTGATGAGGGCCGCGAGCTCGGCACCCTTGACGGGGACGGGGCTCATAGCGAGCGTCAGTGCCAACGGGATGTTGAAACCGCTGACAACCGTGAACTTCGTGCCGTTCTTGGAAAGCTCGACCATGTTGTTGTTGACCGAGCTGCCGAGCATATCGGTCAGCACATAGACGGTGTCGTCCGCGTTGAACGTGGCGATCATGGCGTCCACCTTATTGGTGATGGGCTCCTTGTCGTCACGAGCAAGCGACACGACGTGGACGTTCGACACGTCGCCGAGAACCATCTCGAGCGTGTCTTTGGCGCCTGCGGCCAGGCCGCCATGAGATGCGAGAATGATCTGATTCATCTTGCCTCCTCCTTTTCGTTATGGTCATTATAACGTCTTATACGTTGCTTATATTGCTAATTAGTATAAAGACCGTTCGCGGGTGAAAATCGACCGTTGACGGGTTTAACGTACTCGAAACGTTTGGCTGGGTAGGCCGGCGCTAGCTGGATAACCCCAGGTCAGACCCTGCGCGTAATCCCCTATCGCACGAAGTACCAGGGGCTTTCCTGTACGGTGGGTTCCAGCGCAATGCCGGTGCGTTCCTTAAACAGATCCATGTCCTGAGATTTTTCGGTCCACCACGCGTTGGGCTTAAAGGTCATGCTCTCAATGACATGACCGACAAACACACTGTTGCGCAGCTTGGAGAAGTCGGTGTTCATAATCAGGATGGACGCGAGCACCAGCACGATGCCCAGGACTTTAATCGCGCCGGCGGGCTCGGCGTAGACACCAATGCCCACCAGTACGGTGACGACCGTCTCGAATGACATTACGACGGGAACTTTCGATGTCTCGAGCCCCATGGACAGACCCTGCATATATAAGACATAGGCCACGGCTGTGGGGATGAGTCCAAAACCAAAGAACAGCAGCAGCAGCTGTGGCGACATTGCCGCGGCGACATCTGGCCACGGAGCCGCGATAGCCGCCATAACGGCACCGCCAAAAACAAGGCCCCAAAACGTGACAGCCAGCGGGTGGACCGTCTTGGTTGCTATCCGGCTAAACACCGCGAGCGACGCGCCACAAAAGCCCGCGATCACGCCCGACGTGACGCCCCAAACCGAAAAATGGAAACCGGAAAGGTCGCCATTGGTCACTGCAAGTACACAGCCACCGATATTAAAAGCGATGGCAACGAGCTTGTTGGGAGTCACATCCTCGCGATAAAGCACGCGGCCGAGCACGACGCCAAACACCGGCGAGGTGTAAAGCAGCACCGAGGCCGTGGACATGCCCACCTCGCCCATGCACTCGTAATAAAGCGTGTTAGCGGTGGCGAGGCCGATAATGCCAAGAAGCGCACAGGGAACAAGCTCTTTAGGACTTGCCTTGAACAGTGCCAGGGGACCCGATGCTTTTCCCTCACGATCGCCTCCCTGGCAACCCATGAACGCCAAGACCGGAGCCATTAAGACGGCACCCGACAACAGGCGAAAGGCCGCCATGCTCTGAGACGAAACACCCATGGCCGAGATGCCGTTTACAAAGATTCCGATGCTGCCCCACATAAGCGCGGCGATCAGCACCAGCACATAGCCCAGATTGCTTTTCTTCAACGCAGCCTCCTCGGTATTGTTTCCAATATGTTTCACACTACGTTATAGTCGTTATATACATTTTTCAAGACACAAATCGGCGAGCGGGAAAGTGATCCGTTTTCCTCCGTCCTCAGCGGATTACTTGGCGGTTGCGGTGGACTAGTTCCCAAATAGAGGCTTCAAGCCCCCAAACAGGAACTATTCCACCGCAACTTATGAGGACATCGAGCTGTTAGGCCGCCCTATCCCCTAGTAGTCGAGCTTCCACATGTAGCGGCGCGTCATGTAGTCCTTGTGGGTGACGGCGGAGAGCGCGCGCATATACACGTTGTTGAGGATCGGGGCAAAGATCAGGTGGTTGAAGTACTCGCTCACGCTGTCCTTGATGTCGTTGAGGCCGAGCTCCTTGGCGTCGAGCTGATAGACGCGCTCGCCACCGTACTGGTTGACGAAGCGGATGCCGCGCTCGTCGTTGCAGCGGCTGCGGCCGACGCTGATGAGCTGGAACAGCGAGGTGCGCTTGTCCAGGATCTCGAAGGGGCCGTGGAAGAAGTCGCAGGTGTTGATGGTGCAGGAGTCGATCTGCAGCATCTCCTGCACGTTGCAGATGCTAAAGACGTAGGCGGCACCAAAGAGCGGGCCCTGGGCCATGACGTTGATGCAGGGCTTGTCGGCGTTCTGCTCGGCCCACTTGGCAGCGAGCGGACGGGTATACTCGACGGCCTTGCGATAGATGGGGTCGACCAACTCGAAGGCGGCCATAGCGGTCTCGTACTCGGCATAGCCCTCGGTCTGCTGCGTAAGCTCCATGGCGATCATGGTCACGACGGCAGAGTTGGTGCGACCCATGCAGGACTCGTCGACGGCCAGGCTGTCGTACTGAATCTTGTAGTCGCAGACCTCGGTGAGGCCGGACTCGTCAACATAGATGGCGATGGTGCTGGCGCCGTGGTCCTTGGCGACCTGGGCGGCGACGATGGTCTCCTTGGTGCCGCGCATGGACACGACGACGGCTAGGGTGTTCTCGTTGACATAGGCGGGCATGGCGTGCACGAACTCGTTGCTGGTGTAGCTGGAGCTCACGACCTGCGTGGCCTCGTGCTCCATAAAGTACTGGGCAGGATAGTTGCCGCCGTTGGATCCGCCGGCGCCAATCCACACGACGCGCTTGATGCCGCCCTTGTCTGCCTTGTCAGCCAAAACCTGGGAGACGACGTCCTTAACCTGTTCCTGAGTAGTCATCGTGCATCAGCCTTTCTTCTCGTTTGATGCTCTCGATGGCATACAAGTTACATACATGTTTTGGTTATGTCGACTAGTTGTATGCTATATTTGTCTTAGAAATTTTGCTGGTAAGGTTTTCGGTAGCTCGATACCAGCGGTTTTATTGTTGTGTTGAATACATGCTTGCTTAGATAAGCATACAAGTTAGATATAGGCTGATCGCATGAACGCTTCATCTAAAAAGAAACTGAGCCAATACGAGCGCTTGGCGGGTACGCTTCGCGACCGCATCGCCGCCGGCATCTACGCACGCGGAGACAAGCTGCCGTCCGAGATGGAGCTCATGGACGAATCGGGGCTGTCGCGCAGCACCGTGCGCCACGCCCTTAAGGTTCTCGTTGATGAGGGCCTGGTGCGCACCGAGCGCGGGCGTGGCGCCTTTGTGGCCGACACGCCCGCGCTCCACGAGAACAACCTAGTGTTTTCGAGCTATACCAAGCAGGTCGAAGGTCAGGGCATGAAGCCCACCACGCGCACCGTGGACTCGGGCTTTGCCAAGGCGGCCGGCAGCATAGCTAAGTTCTTTGACGCCGCCGTGGGCAGCAAGCTCGTCAAACTTGTCCGCCTGCGCTACCTGGACGACGTGCCGCTGTGCCTGGAGACCACCTACCTGCCGCCAAGCTTCGAGACGCTCATCGATCGCGATATCAACGGTTCGCTCTACGCGACGCTGCGCCAAGAATTCCATCGCGCGCCAGCACAGGGACATAAGACCTTTGAGGTGTGCTATGCCTCGCAAAACGAGGCGTTTTTGCTCAACGTCGAGCGCGGGCAGGCGCTGATCCTGATCACCGACTACGTCTACGACACCGACGGCCGACCGCTCCATGTCTCTAAGCGCATCCAACGCACCGACCGCGCCAAATACACCGAGCCAATCGGCTAACCTGCCAAAATAAACCTGTCCCTAAATGGTAGGTTTGGGGAGGTCGGGGAACCAGGTTGGTTTGGGTTGGTTGGGGACGCGCTCGGCTAGGACCAACTCCATCCAGCACATGTCGTACCAGCGGCCGAACTTTTGGGCGCAGCGGTCAAAGGCACCCACCAGGCGATACCCCATATGGGCATGGAAGTCCTGGCTGTTGTGCGTCAGGTACTCGTCGTCCTTGTCGTGCGGCACGGCGATGAGGGCACACATGTTGGTGATGCCCATCGCGATCAGGCACTGCTTGAGCGCGTCATGTAGTTTGCGGCCCAGCCCGCCGTGGCGCACATCACGCGCCAGGTAGATCGACGTCTCGACCGACCAGTCGTATGCCTCGCGGCTGTTAAGCGGGCTCGCATAGGCATAGCCCACCGGACGCCCGTCCAACTCCATCACCAAATACGGATAGCGCCTGAGCGTACGCTCGATGCGCCCGGCGAACTCCTCAACGCTCGGCACCTCATATTCGCAGGTAATCGCCGTCTGGCGCACATACGGCTCATAGATGGCAAGCAACGCCGACGCGTCATCGGGCGTCGCCAGGCGAATCGTCGGCTCGGACATCTCGGTCATACAACCCTTCTCCCCCAAAAGCAAAGGCCGCCCTGCGCCAAGCTCAGGCGCAGGGCGGCTCCTTGTCATTACATCAGGCTACAGGACAGCCGCCAGCGCGTCGATGTCCTCCTGCGTCGTGGCCCAGCTGGTGCAAAAGCGCACCACCGTGTGGGTATCGTCGTACTTTTCCCAGTACTCGATCGCCGCATGCTCGCGAATGCGGGCCATGTCCTCGTTGGGCAGAATCACGAACTGCTGGTTGGTCGGCGTCTCCAAGAAGAACTGGTAGCCGCGCTCGTGCAGCACGCGACGCAGCGCCTGAGCGGTCTCAATCGCCTGGCGACCAATCTCATAATACAGGCCATCGGTAAAAAGAGCCTCGAACTGCACACCCGTCAGGCGGCCCTTGGCAAGCAGCGCGCCATGCTGCTTAATACGCGGAATGGGATGCGCCGGGGCATGCATGCCGCAGAACACCACAGCCTCGCCGCAGAGCGCGCCGCACTTGGTGCCGCCGATGTAGAACACGTCGCACAGCTGCGCCAGCTCGGGCAGGGTAATGTCGCACTCATCGGCCGCCAGCGCATAGGCCAGGCGAGCACCGTCCACAAACAGCGAAATCTCGCGCTTCTGGCACACCGCGTGAATCGCCGCGAGCTCGGCCTTGGAGTACAGCGTGCCGTACTCGGTCGATAGGCTCACGTACACGGCGCCCGGGAACACCGTATGCTCGTAGCTCTCGTTTTCGTAGAACACCTGGATATAGTCCTCCAGATCCTCGGCGTGCATCTTGCCCTCGTAGCCGGGGATGGTGAGCACCTTGTGGCCGCCAAACTCGATGGCGCCTGCCTCGTGGCAGGCGACGTGGCCAGTCTCGGCAGCAACGACGCCCTCGTAGGGCGCAAGCAGCATGTCGATCACCGTCGCGTTGGCTTGCGTGCCGCCCACCAGAAAAAACACGTCGGCATCGGGGGCCTGACAGGCCTCACGGATAAGCTGCTTGGCACGCTCGGTGTGCGCATCGGTACCGTAGCCGGGCTGCGGCTCCATATTGGTGTCGACGAGCGCCTGCAGCACTGCCGGATGTGCGCCGTGGGAATAATCGTTGTTAAACGCGAGCATGGCAATCCTCTCTTACCGGGTATCGGCCAGATGATTCAAACGGAGCTATTGTACGCCGTTGGGATAGGCAATGCGCGCGGCAAGGCACTCAAGTGCCAGTACCAGGGCAAAACCGCAGCTCACGTCACTCAAAAAGTGCGCACCTATCACGATGCGCCCAAAGGCGACGAGCGCCGCGATCACAGCCGCCGCCCAAAAAATCACGCGGCGACGCGACGGTTTTTCCTTAAAGGCTGCCGCGGGAAGCCCGGCGAGCATAAGGCCGATCGCCGCATGCGCCGTGTGTCCGCTCGCAAACGACTTGAACCCGTCCTTGATCACGCCGGCGGCGATATAGGTCCACTTGTCGGGATTGCCGATCACCCACCACGGCTGAAAATTGAGCCCCGGCGTGACCTCGATCACGCGCATGCGCGGGCGCGACCACAGTGGCTTGACGATCACGTTGAGGATGATGGCCTGAGCGATCCACACGGCAAGCACCATCAACGCCCAGCGCGTGAGTTCGTCGGGCTCGGTCGTGCGCGTGAGGCGATAGACGATAAGGTTGGCAGCGATGACCAGCACAAACGTCAGCACCAACTGAGCCGCAATGAGTTTACCGCCAACCCTCAGGGACGAAACGATCTCGTAGCCGGTCAGGCCAACGTTGACGAGGATGCCGAGCGCGGCAAGCCATTTGCTGCCCCTGGAGTCGGGACGCACCGCGCGCACGAGCATAACGCCCGCGATGCTCGCCGTCAGCTCAAACGGCAACTCGCCAGCGGCCTCGATAAAGCGGCCGTACATGCTGCCGATGTTGAACAGCGCGCTCGAGATCTGATAATCGAAGAAACTGCCCACGCCCAGACAAAGACACAGGACAACCGCGATAGCGGCGGCGTCTTTCTTGTAGATGTACCCGAACATGCTTTCCTTTCGATGGGGCTGGAATCAACCTGCGAGGTGGCGGGGCAAAGAACAACTGGTAGCTCTGCCCCGCCACGCCCCCTACTTGTTAGTCATCGTCGCTCGCGCCTAATTGCTGCAGCAGCATGAGTGCCGCGGCCACGGGGCCGGTGCCGTCGTTGGCGTCGAGACCGCGACCCAGGCCGCTGCCCGCGCCGGCGCCCGCCTTGTAGGGCACCGACAACTTGCGGCTCTTGGGGAAGTTCACCGCGCCATAGCGGGTCTTAAGCTCAAAGGCCACCTTCTTGGGCACGTCGACGCCCAAAAACGTGATGCGACCGCCGCTGAGCGTGACGCTCTCGAGCCCCAGGCGCTCGCCGCGAATGCGGATGCGCGCGCGATTGAACAGGTTGAGTCCCGCCAACGGCAGCTCACCATGCGCGGCCTCGGTCTCTTCCTGCACCTCGTCAATGCTCTCCAGGTCCTCGGCCGCTGCGAGCTTACGGTACACGAGCACGCGCTGGTCCACCGCCGGCAGGTACTCCTCGGACAAGAAGTAATCGGCAGGCAGGTTAATGCCTACACTCGCCGCCTCCACGCCGGCATCGTCATCGCCGCGCGCCTCGGCCACGGCCTGGCCCAGCATCTGCGTAAACCTGTCTCTTATACACATCTGACGCTGCCGACGATCTTACGCGTGTAGA
>URHU01000046.1:0-13311 GCA_900547715.1 uncultured Collinsella sp.
CATACGATATTTCTGCCTGTCTCGTGGGCTCGGAGATGTGTATAAGAGACAGAGTGATGCCCGCTGCGGGCAGCTCAACCGAAACCGTCACGCAGATCGGCCAGATCAAGGCCAGCGCATCGGGCGCGGATAATCTGGCGACGTTCACACTCGAAGACACGTTCCTCGATGCAGCTTCGGGCCTTCTGGAGGAAGGGTGCAAGCTGCGCTTTATGCTCGACTACCAGGGCAAAACCTACACGCTCTCATCCCCTATGGCCGTTGTCACCGCGCCGGCCGCAAAGGCGGAATCGGGCTCGACCACTATCGTCCCCACCACCATGGACCAAGAGATCACTCCGTTTGATTTCCCCGCGGCGTTTCCCGGCATCGGCGGCAATAAGTTCACGTGCTGGATGCCCACATTTCCGATCCTCTTCGATTTCTCGTTTGCTGGATACGTGCTGTTTGGCGGAGGATACAAACCAGCCAGCTATATGAACGATTCGGGCAACCCTGATCCGGAATACTGGAAGAAATCGCCACGCGAGTCGGGCGCCAAGCAGGCAAACCGCTACCTCGACGAGATGGAGGGGAAGTGGAATCAGTACAAAAGCATGAGTGCCGGTTCGGGCACCGATCCAAGAAACACCAAGCTCCTTCGCCACCATTGCACGCCGCTGTTCACGATGGATATCGCCACACAGCTGTACGGCTCACTCGCCTACGATTGGGTGGGCAAAACCTGGGGTAACAACAACGACCCCGCATACGGCAATATTAAGGCCCTCTTCCAGGTAAGAACCGACCTCAATTGGACCGAGCAGTTTACCCTAGGACCGGTGCCATTTTTCCTAAACGTCAACCCCTGGGTGCTGGCAAAACTGGCGCTCGCCGTGGGTGCCCACACGCACGGCAGCGGCGCGGCGTTTTTTAAAAACATTTCGCTCGACTTTTCAAACACCTCGGGCTCATTCACCATCCAGATCGGGCTTGCCGTCACCTTTGGCGCCGGCGTTGCAGGCGTCGCCTCGTCTGCCGTGCGCGGCGCCGCATCCCTCACGCTGTTCATTGGGTACGAGAAGGCAGATGGACACCAGCTTCCGCGACTGCGCGTAGGTGCAGACGTCGATGTCGATGTGATACTCCAATTCGTAATGTTCAAGTGGACCACCAAGGCTTGGTCGGGGTCGTGGCCCACGCTCATCGATTCGTGGAATATGTCGGTAAACAATGGCGACCAGTATGTGCTCCAGCGCTCTGAGCTCGCATTGGGTGGAGATACGCCTTATACGCTGGATGCCTGCTTCGGCTCGGCCGGCAACATTGAGGCGGGCGGCGTGCCGCAATTTATCGCATCGGCCACCATCGTCACCAACGCCGAGCTACTCGCACGCGCCGAGGTTGCAGCCACCGCGATAAACGTCGCGCCTGTCGTGCGCGATTGGGATCAAGCGGTCACGCGCATTGAACTCGAGGCAGATGCAGAAAGCGACGACACGGGACAGATCGAGCATTTCGTCCATGCACTGATAGAGAACGGCGAAAACGCCGCGCCGATGTATGCGTACACCCATATCGGGCAGGCGAAGGGTGCCGTTGCGGACCCCAACGCCAATTCTGCTGGTGTATCGGAGGACGAGCGTGGCGGCATCAAACCCTCGAGCGACAACGTGCTGTTTACTGGCGTGCTCAGCGAAGCCCACATGAAGCTGGCGATTATTGCCGGCGTAGAATGCCTGTTCCGTATCGCCTCGGTGCGCTACGGCGACAATGGCCGCTCGCGCCTGGTGGTACACACAAAGGCAAACGGCACGTGGTCTGCCCCCACGCCCGTGGACTTCCCCCTTGGCTTTGGCGAGGGCGACGTGGAGCGCGACGGCATATACGATTACGACTTCGACGTGGTGGAATATACGGACGGCAGGGGAAACAAGGACGCCTACGTGCTGCTGGTCTCGGGCGAGCGCCCCGCCGGTGACAACACCCTTTTCGATGCGGCGAGCACAGCCGGCATACTGTCCGTTGTGCGCCTGCGCATAAGCAACGACGGAGTTCACGTGGTGTCGCATACGTCATGGCGCAGCATCTCGCGCGGCCGCCTGCAAGAGGATGGCTACCATTGCCTGCAGTGCCCGCGCATCACGGTGGGCAAGACGCTGGTCGACGGGCGTCTGTCGGGTGCCTACCTCCACCGCCGCGGAACCACCGCAGAAAAGGCGCTCGGCAGCGAGGCAGAGGTTGCGCTGGAGTGCTTCACCCTGTGGTCGGATAATTTGGGCGACAGTCTCACGTTCCGTCAGGTCCTCCACTTTCCGCAGGCACCATCGAGCATCGAACTGGGCGCGCCCGAGAATATCAACGGCAAAATGGTGGTGCCCGTTGCATACGAGACTGCAGGCGGTTGTGGCTGCGCGTCGTACGCCGTGATCGGCCAGTCCATCGCGGGTTGGGGCGTTATGTCGCCAGATGCCACAGTACCCCACGCGGTGCCGTGGCCACAACATTCGGGCTTTTTGGCAACCGTCAACGAGCAACTGCAGCATATTACTTGGACGCGAGGCGCATCGGCATTTGCAACGCAGCCCGTGGGTGCCGCAGGCTGTGGCCCAGCATCGTTTAGCGTAAGCAACAACGGCAGGTGCGTACTCTATGTAGAGAACACCGATGGCAAGGTGGGACAAACCTACGACGAAGAAGGCAACCCGGTAGCAGTGATGGGCAAGCACTTCCGCATCTTCGCCAGCACCTTGGCAGGCGATCTGCTCACAGAGCCGTTCGTGATGTGCGAGCTGGACCATCCCGTCGATCAGATGACGACATTTTTGACGTCGGGAGGCATGCTCTCCGCACTCGCCACGCACATTGTGAGCGCGGAGAAGAGCGAGGCAGAGCTGCACGGCATCGAAGTGCCCTTGGTGGCGTGTGCCACTCCGACGGGCGCGGTCGCCACCTCGGGCGCGGTGGTGCCCGGAGCAGCAGGCGAATCCTTCATGGTCACGGTGCGAAACGACGGCAACACCTTGCTGACCGCCGGCACGATCGATCTGTACCGAGAGGGCTCCAGCCAGCCGTTCTCCAGCGCTTCCATCGGATTCGGACTGAACGCACGCATGGCTTCAATCTACGATCCAGAGCTTGCCGAGGACGCTTCGGCCAACGACATGGCACACGTGAAGTACGCGCTCGAGACGCTGGGCGCACGTTTTGCAACGCACCCGCTGGTAGCCGACAACGGCAACGCCGTGCTGGCACCGGGTTGCACGGCACAGTTCCGCATGAGCTTCGCCATCCCCGAGAGCTGGAGCGACGAAGTGGGCAAACGCGTAACGCTGTATGCGAAGGCGCGTAATCTGGTGGCGCTCGATCCCGTAACGCTCGAGGAAATTCGACCGGGCGCGAACTCGGCGCTGGGTGCCGTACTGCACGAGCTTCATGTGCCCGACGCGTCATGCGAACGCTCAGAAGTTCAGGTCGGCGTATGCGACAGCGCGGATACGACAGGACTTCACGACGCCCCGATGACGGCGGACGGCGATGGTGGCTCAAGTGGCGGCGGTACTGACGAGGGCGGCGGCTCCGGCGGAAGCAGCTCCGGCAGTGGCAAGGACCACGGCAATAACAAGCGCTCCGGAAAAGCGGGCGCGCTTGCGGGCACGGGCGATGCCAACGCTCCCCTCACGGCAGCCGCTGCAGCACTCGCCGCGGCAGGCGCCGGCCTCGTCGCCTACAGTGCCCGCCGCACGGCGCTCGAAATCGACACCGCCAATGAGGCCAATTCGGATAGGCCTCGCTAGCTCCTAGTTACTTTTGTGAGAGACGCCGACTCGGCTCATCGAACATCAAATGGGCTGGTTCTGGATACCCAGAGCCAGCCCATTACGCATTAGATATCGTCAGAGGAGTCGAGTTCTGCCTCGAGCTTGGCACGGCGTCTTTTCGCCGTGAAAAACGTTGCGCACAGGGCAGCAAACGTGGCCGCGAAAATCGTCGCACCGCAGAACACGCCCGTGGCCAGGTTCGCCAACCAAAAGACGCTTTCGAGCGGTACGATCTGCGCCTCAGCGATACAGCGCATTGCGGCAATAACAAGCGCGAACGCGGCGCCGCTAAGACCGCTGAGAAGCAGGAAATATCCAACAGGAAGATGCTCGGTTTGCCCAAAACGATTGGTATCGACATAGCCCTTCCGCGTTTGCAGTCCTGCGCAAATCAACATCACGAGAACGAGCCACAAATACATGGCTGCCTCGAACGGCGTTGCAAAGCCATGCGGCATTTCACTGGCGTCGCTGTGAACCCACGCAACCTGTCGAGCTATAAACTGGTAGAAAAAGATCATCAACATGCCAAACGAAAGCAGCACGAAACCAATCTTGTAGATCTTCGCGCTCTCAGCCTCCAGGCGCTCATCCTTTGGGCCGGCATATTCACGCCACTTTTGCACGAGTTTTAAATCTTCAAATTTCATAGCGAACTCCTAAAGAGCGTCAGGGTCGACGTCGCTCTCGTCTTCCCAAAACAAGTCGTTCAACGTAACGCGTAGCGCTTTACAGATTGCCACGCACAAATTGAGCGTGGGGTTGTAGCCGCCCGCCTCGATCAGGCCGATGGTCTGGCGCGTAACGCCCACGGCCTCGGCCAAGTCAGCTTGCGAAAGGCCAACCGCCGCGCGCGCCGCCTTCATGCGTAGGTTCTTTTTGCCCGGCATGGAGTTCCTTTCGTGGTAATGGACAGATATCCGTTGCAACATGGCAGAAATATATTGCATCTATCAGAAGATGTCAACTATATCTGTCATTATAAAAACCATGTCTGTCATCGCCATGCAGACATACCAATTTCAATTCGCTATTCAAACTTACTCGGTCAGAACCGACTCGGTTTTGTCCGAGTAAACGAATCTCCATCATACTCCGAACGATTGTTCGATGGATTTCGTGTTGGTTGGAATCGTCTGTGGGCTGGGCTATGCTACCTTGACTATCTATATGACTTAAACGCAGCAAGGGAGCACCGAGAGAGCGAGTATGGCAAAAAACACCGCAAACTATGGTAACGACAGTATCCGCCAGCTCAAGGACGAGGAGCGCGTACGCCTGCGCCCCGCCGTCATCTTTGGCTCGGATGGACTCGACGGCTGCGCGCATGCCGCCTTCGAGATCCTGTCCAACGCCGTTGACGAGGCGCGCCAGGGCTACGGCAAGCTCATCACCCTTACCGCCTTTCGCGATGGCTCTATCCAGGTAGAGGACAATGGCCGCGGCTGCCCGCTCGACTGGAACCCTTCCGAGAAGCGCTTTAACTGGGAGCTCGTCTTCTGCGAGCTCTACGCCGGTGGCAAGTATAACAACAACCAGGGCGGCGACTACGACTTCTCGCTCGGCACCAACGGCCTGGGCTCCTGCGCGACCCAGTACGCTTCCGAGTACATGGACGTCACCGTCTGGCGTGACGGTAACAAGTACTCCCTGCACTTTAAAAAAGGCAAGGTCGTCGGTGCCAAAAAGAAGGCACTCGAGATTGAGCCCAGCGACGAGAACCGCACCGGCACCACCATCAAGTGGCGCCCCGATCTTGAGGTCTTTACCTCGATTAGCATCCCCCACGATTGGTATCGCGAGACCATGCGTCGTCAGGCCGTGGTCAACGCCAACGTGACCTTCCGCCTGCGCATTGAGGGCGACGATGGCGAGTTTTCCGAAGAGGACTTTTGCTACCCCAAGGGCATCGAGGACTATGTGCTCGAGAAGGTCGGTACCGACTACCTTACCGAGCCTTTCTTTATCGAGGCCGATCGTCGCGGTCGCGACCGTGAGGACTTGCCCGACTACAACGTAAAGATCACCGCGTGCATGTGCTTTTCGCGCACCTTCATGATGCAGGAGTACTACCACAACTCCTCCTGGCTCGAGAACGGCGGCTCGCCCGAGAAGGCTGCCCGCAGCGCCCTCACCAGCGCCATCGATGCTTACATTAAGCAACAGGGCAAGTACAACAAAAACGAGAGCGGCATTAAGTGGCAAGACGTCCAGGACTGCCTGGTGCTGGTGACCAACTGCTTCTCCACCCAAACGTCCTACGAAAACCAGACCAAGAAGGCCATCAATAACCGCTTTATCCAGCAGGCCATGACGGCATTCTTTAAGGAGCGCCTCTCGACCTACTTGATCGAGAACAAGGACGCCGCCAATAAGATCATGGAGCAGGTGCTCATCAACAAGCGCTCGCGCGAGAATGCCGAGAAAACGCGCCAGAGCATCAAGACCAACCTGCAGCAGAAGACCGACATGGCCAACCGCGTGCAGAAATTCATCGACTGCCGCTCCAAGGACAAGAGCCGTCGCGAGATCTATATCGTAGAGGGCGACTCGGCAGCAGGCGCCATTCGTACGTCGCGCGATGCCGAGTTCCAGGGCGTCATGCCCGTCCGAGGCAAAATCCTCAACTGCCTGAAGGAGGACTATCCGCGCATCTTTAAGTCCGACATCATCATGGACCTCATGCGCGTGCTGGGCTGCGGCGTGGAAATCAAAGACAAACGCATTAAGAACCTCGGTGCCTTTGACCTGGACAACCTCAACTGGAACAAGGTCATCATCTGTACGGACGCCGACGTCGACGGTTATCACATCCGCACGCTCGTACTCACCATGCTCTATCGCCTGGTGCCCACGCTTATCGACGAGGGCTACGTGTATATCGCCGAGTCGCCGCTCTACGAGATCAACTGCAAAGAGAAGACCTACTTTGCCTATACCGAGCTCGAGAAGAACGGCATTCTTAAGGAGATCGGCGACCAGAAGTGTTCCATCAACCGCTCCAAGGGTCTTGGTGAAAACGATCCGGACATGATGTGGCTCACCACCATGAATCCCGAGACGCGCCGCCTGATCAAGGTGGAGCCCGAGGACGTCACCAAGATGGAAACCATGTTCAATCTGTTGCTGGGCAACGACGAGGCAGGCCGCAAGCGCCATATCTCCGAGCACGGCAAGGAATACCTGGACCAGCTGGACCTGCAATAGCAGCAAATCGATAACGACGGCCCATAATAAGTTCAAGAGGAAATCGTGGCAAAGAAGAAGACGAAGAACCAGCCAAAGAAAAAGCAGGTTAACGCCGAGAACGTCATCGGCCTGCACTCCGAGGTCACCGACCAGCCGATCACGCAGACGCTCGAGGTCAACTACATGCCCTACGCCATGAGCGTCAACGTCTCGCGTGCGTTCCCCGAGATCGACGGCTTTAAGCCCTCGCACCGCAAGCTGCTCTACACCATGTACAAGATGGGCCTGCTCAAGGGCGAGCGCCAGAAGAGCGCCAACATCGTGGGCCAGACCATGAAGCTCAACCCGCACGGCGACGCCGCGATCTACGAGACGATGGTGCGCCTGGCGACGGGCAACGAAGCGCTGCTCGCGCCGTTCGTTGAGTCGAAGGGCAACTTTGGCAAGTACTATTCGGGCGATCTGAGCTATGCCGCTTCGCGTTATACCGAGGCCAAGCTCTCCCCCATCAGCGCCGAGATCTTCAAGGACATCGACAAGGACCCGGTCGACTTCGTCGACAGCTACGACGGCGCCATGAAGGAGCCGCGCCTGCTGCCCACCACGTTCCCCAATATCCTCGTCTCGGCCAACAAGGGCATCGGCGTCGCCATGGCGTCCGACATCTGCGGTTTCAACCTCAACGAGGTCTGCACCGCCACGATGCACTACCTGCAGGATCCCGACTGCGACCTGCTCGAGTACATGCCCATGCCCGACTTCTCGACCGGCGGCGAAATTATCTACCGCCGCGAGGAGATGGAAAAGATTATCGAGACCGGCCTTGGCAGCTTCCAGATCCGCTCCCGCTGGCGCTGGATTCCCGAAGAGCGCATCATCGAGGTCTACGAGATCCCCTACACCACCAAGACCGATGTCATCATCGAACGCATCGTCAAGCTCTCCAAAGAGGGCAAGGTCAAGGAGATCGCTGACATCCGCGACGAGACCGACCTCTCGGGTCTGCGTATCGCTATCGACCTTAAGCGCGGCGTCGACCCCGACAAGCTCATGGCCAAGCTCTATCGCTCGACCACGCTGCAGGATTCGTTCTCGTGCAACTTCAACGTGCTCGTCGACGGCTATCCCCGTGTTATGGGCGTGCGCCAGATTCTGCACGAGTGGGTCAAGTGGCGTATTGAGTCCACGCGTCGCCGCATTAACTTTGACCTGGGCAAAAAGTCCGAGCGCCTGCACCTGTTGCACGGCCTCGAGGCAATCCTGCTCGACATCGACAAGGCCATCGCCATCATCCGCGGCACCAAGCTCGAAGCCGAGGTCGTGCCCAATCTTATGAAGGGTTTCGACATCGACGAGACTCAGGCCGAGTTTGTTGCCGAACTTAAGCTCCGCAACATCAACGAGGAGTACATCCTCAACCGCACCAAGGACATTGCAAAGCTTGAGGGCGAGATTGCCGAGCTTGAGGAGATTCTCTCGAGCGAAGACAACATCAAGAAGGTCATCAGTGACGAGCTAGCCGCGGTCAACAAGAAGTACGTGATGCCGCGCCGCACGGGCAGGATCGAGCCCCATGAGGTTATCGAGGTAAGCCTGGAGCCCGAGGTCGAGGAGTATCCGGTCACCATCATGCTCTCGCGCGACGGCTACCTTAAGAAGATGACCGACCGCGTGCTCAAGAAGGCTACCACGCTCAAGTACAAGGACGGCGACAAGCCCTTTATCGAGTTCCCGTCCTCCAACACGCACGAGCTGCTCGTGTTTACCAACAAGAGCCAGGTATACAAGTGCAAGGTTGCGGCGTTTGAGGACACCAAGTCGGCCCAGCTGGGCTCGTACCTGCCCACCGATCTTGAGATGGAACCCGACGAGAGCGTCATCTGGGTCATCGACCCCGAGGACTATAAAGCCGACGTGCTGTTCGTCTTTGAGAACGGCCGCGTGGTGCGCGTCGCGCTTTCTGGATACGTCACCAAGACCAACCGCAAGCGCCTCAAGAACGCCATCTACGGTGGCAGCAAGCTGCTGTATGCCCAGGTGCTCAAGGAGGATCGCGACATCGCGCTGGTCTCGAGCGACTATCGTTTGATGAACTTCAACACGTCACTGCTCAAGACCAAGACGACTACCAACACGCAGGGCGTCCAGGCCTTTACCGCCAAGAAGGGCCGCTCGGTCACCACCGTCGGCACAACCGAGGAGATTCTTGGCGCCGGCGTCTCGGCCGAGAAGTTCACCGCGCAGAGCCTCCCCTCCGCCGGTGCTCTCATGAAAGAAAACGACATGCCGAGTCTGTTTGACTAGGACGACGGCAGCCAAACCGTCATGGTTCTACAATGCAGCGGGGCCCGGAGCGCAGCAACATCGCGCTCCGGGCCCCGCTCGTTGCAACGTAGTCGGAATAATAGGAATCCCCGTTTTTCACTCCTGCAATCCCGCGGCACAAGACATGTTAAACCGTTAGCAAAACTTGCAAAAATTAGCAAAAGTTGCAAAAACTAGCAAAACCTGCAAAGGGGCCACCATGGATCGCAGCAAATGTCTCCGCCATGCCAGGCATGCTCGAAGATATTATCGAGCGAACCAAAGAAGCCGCAGATAGCTACCTCTCACAGCCTCACGCGCGCATAAACGGTGTTCAAATTGGCCCAGTGGGCATCGATTGGACATATGCTCAAGAGGCTCAGGGCAACTGGCGCACGCGCATGAATGGCGTCTTCAGGCAACTCGAGAAGCATGACGTCGGGCTTCTCTCGAAACGACCTATCGAGAGCTTTCCGATAAAGACATTGAGTTTTTACTCGCGATGCTGCCCGATTCTGGCCCCAGCAGGGTCTCGGAGATAGCCAAACGCATGGGCGTCGCCAGCAACTACGCAAGCCAATACAAACGCCGCCTCCTGGAGGACGGCGTCATTGGAGAGCGCGGGCGTGGTCTCGTTGGCTTTGACATTCCCGCGTTCAG
Organism: uncultured Collinsella sp.; assembly: GCA_900547715.1. Classification (GTDB taxonomy): domain Bacteria; phylum Actinomycetota; class Coriobacteriia; order Coriobacteriales; family Coriobacteriaceae; genus Collinsella. The sequence continues at coordinate 9,954 of URHU01000046.1, forward strand.
GGAATTCTTGAACGAGAAGGCGTTTTAGCACGCCGGAATTGTCCGCGGAAGCATCAACGCATGGCAATCAGCATTCCTCTTGGTAAGAATAGCAAGCATTTTCCACCAGCACCGATTGCCATGCGTTCTTCTTGTCCTTAGGCGAGCTTGCGAGCGAGCTCTCGCACCTCTTCCAACTTGGGCGAGGAGGCCATGCTGTCGCGCTCGGTCATGCCGCTGATGGTGACAATGCCCTGGTCCTCCCACTTGCAGTACGCGCATGTGGCCCTGTACATAGCAATCGCCGCATCATAGACGCCCTCGCTGTGGCTATCGAGCAAAAGGGCCGTCTTGGTGAACGGGAAGCCTGTAGCACCGAAGGCGTACAGGCGGTCGATGGCGGCCTTCTCCTGCGCAGTGATATCAAACCAGTAGATAGGCGAGGCGAAGACAACCATATCGGCGCCTTTCAGCGACTCGATCACGTCGGCCATGTCATCCTTCTGCACGCAAGTGCCCTCATGGGCGAAGCAATACTGGCACCCCAGGCAACCAGCGATCTTTTTGCCGGCAACGCGGATGACCTCGACCGTATGGCCGGCCTCGCGCGCGGTCTCGGCAAACGCCTCGACCATGGTGTCGGTATTGGCGCCCTTGCGCGGGCTACCACTCAATACAACGATATTCATAGAAATCTCCCTCCTTCATGCCGCAGGCACGCGGCACACATTTCGTTGTAACCAAAACAGATGGAGCTATGCAGTCGCCTCGTTTCAGCTATTCCCACTCAGCAATAGGAGCCACTGGTCAAAAGCCTGTCAACATCAAAACAAGTTTTCAATCTATCGATTCTACGTGAGGCAATGGTCCTCATTTGATACCCGCGCTGTTTGCGCACTTGGAAGCAAAGGGATCTGGCCACCACTCAAATAAGATCACCGCCATCTTGCATAAACGACGCCATGTTAAGGTGCCTGACGCCATCCCTCTCCTGCAATAGAGGATCAAGCGTGAACAAGTAGCGCGGATACCCATCCCTGATGTGGCCGAACGGCCTGTACTCGCGCTCCTCGACGCCTCTGTCGGCAATCGACATAGAGACCTGGATGTAGGCGTAAGCATTGCGCCTACGAGCAATGAAGTCACACTCGAGCTTCCCAATACGGCCCACAGAAAGCTCGTACCCACGCGATGCAAGATAGAGGTAGAGCACGTTCTCCAACGCCGGCCCGTAGTTAATCCTCGCATCCGTGTTCATGGCGAAATAGAAGCCGGGATCAACCAGGTAGTACTTCTCTTCGCGGATAAGCGATCGCCGAGACTTGAGATCGAACCTCGAACAGCGATAAAGGATCTTCGCGTCAACAAGAATCTGGATATACCGATTGAGCGTTTCGCGCTTGATGGGAATCTTCTCGACATCATTGAAGTACGCAAGGAGGTTCTTCAGGTTCGTCGGCGCACCAAAGTTGTTGATGAGATACGTCTGGACGGCATCGAAAACCGAGACATTCTTAATCTTGTTCGAATGTTTGACGTCCTTTTCAAAGATCTCGTGAATAACACTTTTGATATAGGTGCGCTTTTCATCCTCGCCCTCATACTCCAGCGCTTTGGGAAAGCCTCCAAGGGTCAGGTACTCGGTAAACTCTCCCACGAGAACGTCATTGACAGGCTTGCCGAGAAAACGCTTCATATCGATATATTCCGCAAAGTCGAGTGGGAACACCTCGAACTCGATATAGCGACCCGTCAGCTTTGTAACAAGCTGCCCAGAAAGCAGATATGAATTCGAACCGGTAATGAAAATGGACCAACCGCCATCTGTCCGGTAGCCGTTGATGAGCAGCTCGAATTCCTCTACGTTCTGAATCTCATCGATGAAGAGGTACTTCGTCTCCTCAGTGTCTGCTGAGGTCGACATGTCAATCAGATTTTCGAGCTCATCGGTCGTCTTGACCTTCCTGTTCTCCCGTGAGTCGAGGTCGATATAGATGATGTGGTCGCTCGCTACACCGGATTCCACAAGTTCATCTGCGATTGATTGCATGAGGCAGGATTTACCACACCTGCGAACACCGGTGATTACCTTGATCATCCCGTCATCGTGGTAGAAACCACGCATTCGCTTCAGATACTTTTCACGTCGGTATATACGCAAGATGCACCCCTTTTTTTCAGTGTCCATTTTATCAGTTATGGGGGTACTTTTTTACATTTTATAAAAAAGCGTACCGATAACTTATTCTCGCTTAGTTTCGGAAGTCGAGCAGGCGGTCGCGGTAGTACCCGTACTGCGCCCGGCGTACCTCGATTTCGGCGGGGATACCGTCGGTGAGTGATTTCGTTAGGGAGTCGAAGCGGTCGAGGATGTCGACGACCTTCTGCTGGGTGCCGATGGATGGGGCGGGAATCTCGACCCTCGATAAGTCCACAGGCGCGGCTTCGATTACCTTTTTCGGTTTAGCGTATTGCTCTTCAGATCATCGTGGTGTGCTCGTAGCCGCGCTCCACGAGGAGCCGCTCGGCAACGTCGAGAATCTTCTCGACCGTCTCCTCCGGGTACTTATTGCGTGCCACGGGCACCTCCGTCCTTGTTAACGCGACAAACATACCATGAGTGGCGTACGGGTCGAGAAGGGCTGGCGCCAAAAGAGCCCAACGACCGTTACGGCTTCGTTAGAAACGCGCCCCACCATGGATGGTGAACCCGAAAGGTAAGGCGCGCGGGCACGGCGACTCGGCCCGCGCGCCCGGAAGAGAAAGGACGAACCCATGGGTTACATGCTCGAGACGCGCGGGCTCACCAAGCGCTTCGGCCGCGGTGACCAGGCGCAGGATGCCGTGGCCGACGTGAGCCTTCATATCCGCGAGGGCGAGGTGTACGGGCTGCTCGGCCCCAACGGCGCCGGCAAGTCGACAACGCTCAAGATGATCTGCGGGATGCTGCGGCCGACGGCCGGGGAGATCCTCTTTGCCGGGCACGCCTGGCGCCGCGAGGACCTCTACGCAATCGGCAGCCTCATCGAGGAGGCGCCGCTCTACCCCAACCTCACCGCGCGCGAGAACCTGCGCGTGCGCACCACGCTGCTGGGCCTTCCCGAGAGCCGCGTAGATGAGGTGCTCGCCGCCGTGGGCCTCGCGGACACCGGGAAGAAGCGCGCCGGGCGCTTCTCGATGGGCATGCGGCAGCGCCTGGGACTCGCGCTGGCGTTGATCGCCCGGCCACGCCTGCTCGTGCTCGACGAGCCCACCAACGGCCTCGACCCCATCGGCATCGAGGAGCTGCGCGACCAGATCCGCGGCTTCGCGGCGGCGGGTACGACGGTGATCGTCTCGAGCCACATCCTCTCCGAGGTGCAGCAGATGGCGGACACCA
>URHU01000047.1:0-13259 GCA_900547715.1 uncultured Collinsella sp.
TGGTGGGGGCGGCCTTCATCATGATCTCGGCGTCGAAGCCCGAGCCGGCGATGATGATAAAGCCGTGGCGCTTTTCGTTGCCGTTCTCGTCGAGCCAAAAGAGCTCGCCCATGTCCACTTTGACCGTGCGACCGGCGCGACAAGCCTTGGCAAGCGCCGCTGCCTCGGGGGCATTGCCAATGTTGTTGAAGAACAGGCAGGCCGTGCCGGAGGGGAAGACGAGCGTGGGGACGCCGCACCCGCGCATCTGGTCGAGCACGTTGGAGACGGTGCCGTCGCCGCCCGAAACGACCACGCGATCAAACTCGCGCACGTCTGCCACGGCGTCCTCGGGTTCCATGCCATCGCCGATAAAACGCATCACGACCTCGTCGCCGCCCTGCGCGAGGGCGTGCGTGAACGCGTAGATTTCATCTGAGCTGGGGCCCGATGCCGGGTTGTGGATGATAAGGCAGCGCATACTTACGTTCCCGTTCTGTGACTAACCGAGTATAGTTGTAGGGCAATGCCGATATCCTACCCGTGTTTTTCGGGCCTAACCTTATTCGATGGGTTGATATGTACATTTCCACACATCAGGCTCTACTCGACTTTTGCCAGCGCGCCCGTGAGTTCGACGCGATTGCCGTCGATACCGAGTTTTTGCGCGAGCGCACGTTCCATCCGCGCCTGTGCTTGGTCCAGATTGCCACCCCTGCCGAGAGCGTGGCGGTCGACCCTCTGGTGATCGACGACCTGTCGCCGCTAGCCGAGCTTATGGGCGATGAGAGCGTTACCAAGGTGTTTCACGCCTGCTCGCAGGATATGGAGGTCATGCTCCACACCGTGGGCGTGCTGCCGAGTCCCATTTTTGACACGCAGGTGGCCGCCGCCTTTTTGGGCGAGCGCCAGCAGATTTCCTACGGTGCGCTCGTGCAGACGTTTTGCGGCGTCTCGTTGCCCAAGACCGAGTCGCTGACCGATTGGTCGCGCCGCCCGCTGACCGACAAACAGATCGAGTACGCGATCGATGACGTCAAGTACTTGATCGTCGCCTATACCGAGATGATGAGTCGCCTGCGCGAGCTGGGCCGGGTGGACTGGGTGCTCGACGAGTTGCGTCCGCTGGCCGACGAGTCGCACTACCGCGGCGACCGCCATGAGGCGTTTCGCAAGGTCAAGCGCATCAACTCGTGTAGCCGTCACCAGTTGGGCATCGCGCGCGAGCTTGCCGCTTGGCGCGAGGACCGCGCCGAGCGCCGCAACATCCCGCGCAAGTGGGTCATGTCCGACGATACGCTGCTGGCGCTCGTCAAACGTAATCCTGTGCGCGTTGAGGAGTTCCGCAGCATCCGCGGCACCGATCAGCTGGGGGAGCGCGACGTGGACGGCGCGCTGATGGCCATTAAGCGCGGCGCGAGCTGTCCGCACGATCGCCTGCCGCTCATGGTGCGCGGGCACCGTCAGATTTCGCCGGAGTTGGAGAGCGTGACGGACCTGATGTATGCGCTCATTCGCCTGGTTGCCGAGCGCTCGGGCGTGGCGACCTCGGTCATTGCCTCGCGCGATGACCTGGCCGACTATATTGAGCATCCCGAGCAGAGCCCCCTACGCGAAGGCTGGCGCTTTGAGCTCGTGGGCTCGCGCCTGGACGATCTGCTTTCCGGCAATATGGGGTTGACGGTGAAGGACGGAAAAATCGAATTGCTGTAGGTATATAGTTACGCGGTTTTACCAAACCGCGTAACAGCTCGACGCTGCAAACGGCCGAGAGCGGCAATCTGACGTTCAATCGTCGCTCGCGTACCAAAGTACGCGTCGCTTCTCTTTCACGTCACCTTGCTCGCTCTCGGCCGTTTTCGCTGACATTGCCAAAACATTGATGTTGATTTGCTGGTCAGTCGAATGGGTAAAATGCCTCCAACGTGTAACTCGATTCGGAGGAATTCGCATGCCTTATTACTATGGATACGGCTTTGGCATTGACCCGCTGTACCTGCTGGTTGTTCTTGTTTGTACAGTGCTTGGTCTTGCGGCGCAGAGCTATATCAACTCGACGTACAAGACGTGGTCCAAGGTTCGCTCGGACGGCGATACGGGTGCCACGGTCGCTCGCCGCATGCTCGACGCCAACGGCTGCAACGCCGTGGGTATCAAGGGTGTCGCCGGCGAGCTCACCGACCATTACAACCCGCAGGACAATAACCTGTATCTCTCGGATGCCAACCGTTCGGGCGGGTCGGTCGCAAGCGTTGCCGTCGCCTGCCACGAGGCGGGCCATGCCGCCCAGCGTCAAAGTGGTTATGCCATGATGAAGGTACGCACAGTCCTCGTGCCGGTCGTCAACTTTACCCAGAACACTTGGACCATCGTGTTGCTCATGGGTCTGTTTATGAACATCGCGGGACTCACGACCCTCGCGCTGATCTTCTTCTCGTTTAGTGTGTTGTTCCAGTTGGTTACGCTGCCGGTCGAGATTGATGCCAGCCGCCGCGCCGTGGCGTATATCGAGCAGTCGGGTATGAGCTCCAAGCAGGTCAACGGTGCCAAGAAGGTCCTGACGGCAGCCGCGCTTACCTATGTTGCCGCAGCGCTCACGTCGATCATTCAGCTGCTCTATCTTATGGCTCGCTACAACAGAAACTCCAACCGATAACAAATTGGCTTGACAGGCGCCGCGGAGATTTGTGTCCCCGCGGCGCTGTACTATGTGTTGGACTTGAATTTGCGCAGGGCCGGAGCCCATGTGCACGATGACGAAAGGAGGCTGCGTGGCAGGCTGGAATCTAACCGGCAATGCCGTTTCCGCCGAGTTCGACGGTTCGGATGAGCAGGAGCGCAAGGAGCTCAGCGTGAGTCAGGCGGTAGAGATCGCTGCCGGTGCGCTCGATGCCATTCCGCAGCTGAGCGTCCTGGGCGAGGTCACGGGCTTCCGTGGTCCCAATGCCCGAAGCGGTCACTGCTACTTCCAAATCAAGGACGACTCGGCGGCCGTCGACTGCATCATCTGGAAGGGCGCCTATCTCAAGCGCACTTTCGATCTGCGCGACGGCATGCAGGTGAGCTTTAAGGGCAGCTTCAATCTCTATAAGGCCACGGGCCGCATGAGCTTTGTCGCTCGCTCGTTCTCGCTGGCGGGGGAGGGCCTGCTGCGTCAACAAGTGGCGCAACTGGCCGAAAAGCTACGCCGCGAGGGGCTGATGGACGAAGCGCGCAAACGTCGCATTCCGGTGTTCTGCTCACGCGTGGCGGTCGTTACCTCGCTTTCGGGTGCCGTAATCGACGACGTCAAGCGCACATTGCGTCGTCGCAACCCGCTCGTCGAGCTCGTTTGCGTGGGCGCCAAGGTTCAAGGCGAGGGTGCGCCGGCCGAGCTTATTGAAGGCCTGCGCCGTGCCGCTTCCATTACGCCGGCGCCCGACTGTATTTTGCTCGTGCGTGGTGGCGGTTCCTTCGAGGACCTCATGACCTTTAACGACGAGGAGCTTGCCCGCGCGGTGGCGGCTTGCCCTGTGCCCGTGGTGACCGGCATTGGCCATGAGCCCGATACCTCGATTTGCGACATGGTGAGCGACCGCCGCGCCTCCACGCCCACGGCGGCGGCCGAATCGGTGTCGCCGGCCATGACGGAGTTGGCCGATGTGCTCGAGGCGCGCCATCAGCGTCTGGGTGCCGCGATGGCATCGATGATTGGGTCGGCCCAGGTCGACCTGGAGATGCTCGATCAGCGTGGCCGTCGTTCCTGGGATACCTATACGGCTCGCTTGGGCGACGCGCTCGATGCGGCCGCATGCCGCCCGTGTCTCAACGATCCGACGTTTATGGTCGAGCGTCGTGAGTCAGAGCTTGCCTTGACGGCCGATCGTTTGTCCGGTGCCATAACGCGCTCGGTCGGGGCTTTCCGATCCAGCTTTGAACGCCTGCCCGAGCGTCTGGCTGCAAGCACCTCGGGACTCGATGGCAAGCGCCATGCGCTCACGCTTGCGAGTTCCCGTCTGGAGCATCAGGGACGTACGATGCTCAGCAAACCCGCGTCCGACCTGGGCCGTGCAGCGGCTTCGCTCGATGCCCTGTCGCCGCTCAAGGTGCTTGCCCGCGGCTATTCCATCGCGTACAGCGATGATGGTGTGGCTACGAGCGCCAAGGCCTTTAAGCCCGGCGACGCCATTCGTGTGCGCATGGCAGACGGCAACGTTGCGGCAACGGTCAATACGGTCGAATAGACCGCGTTTTACAGTGATAAACCTTTGGGAAAGGAAACAGATATGGCAGAGAAGACCCCGGTCGAGCAGCTTACGTACAAGCAGGCCTCGCAGGAGCTGGAGCTCATCATCCGCAGCTTGGAGTCGGGTGATATGGAGCTCGAGGAGTCGCTCGAGAGCTATACCCGCGGCGTCGAGCTTCTCAAGAGTCTGCGCACCCGCCTGTCCGATGCCGAGCAGAAGGTCTCGGTGCTTCTTAAGGACGTCGACGGCAACGACGTGCTCGCCGACGGCGAAGCCGCCAACACCGACGACAACCTCTCGTTCTAACCATCCCGACCAAATATAATTACCTTGGTCTGTGAGAAAGGAACCAACCATGTGCGATTGCATCTTCTGCAAAATTGCCAACCACGAGATCCCCTCGACCGTTGTCTATGAGGACGACCAGGTCATCGCCTTCGACGACCTCAACCCCCAGGCGCCGGTCCACACGCTCGTGATCCCCAAGAAGCACTACAGCGATATCGCCGATAACGTGCCGGCCGAGACCATGGGCGCCATGGCTCACGCCATCCAGGAGGTCGCTAAGGCCAAGGGCCTGGAGGACGGTTTCCGCGTCATCTCCAACAAGGGCGTCAACGCCGGTCAGACCGTCATGCACTTCCACATGCACGTCCTCGGCGGCAAGAACCTGGGCGAGAACCTCATCTGAGGGCGCTTCTTCCTTGCAATGAAACGGAAGCTCAAGCACCGATAACTTATATATCAACGCAATAAACCTGAGCGCGAGGGCGTTTGGGTTTATTATTGAAGCGTATGTAACCTGGCGGCGCCACACCGCCTGTTAGTAGGGAGACACATGAACGTTCTGGTCGTCAACGCAGGATCTTCGACGCTTAAGTATCAGGTCATCGATACCAAGTCCCACAAGGTGTCCGCAAAGGGCTCCTGCGAGCGCGTCTGCTTTACCGGCGGTACCTTCACCCACGCTGCCAACGGTTCCAAGAAGGTGACCGAGAACATCGAGTTCCCCGACCACAAGGTCGCCATCGAGGTCGTCCTGAAGGACCTCGAGGCCAACGGCGTCAAGATCGAGGGCATCGGCCACCGTATCGTTCAGGGCGGTTGGTACTTCGGCGATTCCTCCCTCGTCGACGAGGACGTCCTCGCCAAGATCCGCGAGGTCGCTCCGCTCGCCCCGCTGCACAACAACCCCGAGGCCAACGTTATCGAGTACTGCCTGGAGCAGTATCCCGACCTGCCCAACGTCACGGTCTACGACACCGCTTTCCACTTCAACATGCCCGAGGTCGCCAAGACTTACGCCCTGCCCAAGGACGTCTGCGACAAGCTGCACATCCGTAAGTACGGCGCCCACGGCACCAGCTACCGTTACATCTCCAAGAAGGTCGCCGAGATGACCAACGGCGAGGCTCGCAAGGTCGTCGTGTGCCATATCGGCTCCGGCGCTTCCCTGTGCGCCATCGAGGACGGCAAGTGCATGGACACCACCATGGGCCTCACCCCGCTCGACGGCGTCATGATGGGCACCCGCTGCGGCTCCATCGACCCGGCTACCGTGTGCTACCTGCAGCGCGAAGGCGGGTACACCTTCGACGAGGTCGATGAGATGATGAACAAGAAGTCCGGCCTTTTGGCTGTGACCGGCGGCAAGACCAACGACTGCCGCAACGTCGAGGAGCTCGCCGCTGCCGGTGACCCCGAGGCTCAGCTCGCCTTCGATATGTTCGTCTACAAGATTGCCGCCAAGGCTGCCGAGATGGCCACTTCCATGTGCGGCATGGACACCCTGGTCTTTACCGCCGGCATCGGCGAGCACGCTCCGGCTGTTCGCGCCGGCGTTGCCGACCGTCTGGCCTTTATGGGCGTCAAGATGGATCATGCGCGCAACGCCCTGCGTGGTGACGGCGCTTGGTGCCTGTCTGCCAAGGATTCCAAGGTCAAGATTTTCGTCATTCCCACGGACGAGGAGTTCATGATCGCTTCCGACGTCGAGCGCATCGTCAACGGCAAGTAATTGCAAGAGGGGAGGGGCTGGACGACCGAGTGCCGTTCGGCCCTTCTTTTGTGCTCGTTGGGCGATATGCCTGATAGTTATTTATTAAGTTGTGATAACTTCTTATTAACATGCGGCCGCCTTAAGGGGTCTGCGTCGACCGTATTGCACTGCAAAGGAGTCTCATGAACGTACTTGTTGTCAACGCCGGCAGCTCAAGCCTTAAATATCAGCTTTTGGATACCGATACCCGCGAGGTTTTCGCCAAGGGCAACTGCGAACGTATCGGTTCGGACATGGGCATCTTTGGCCACTCCGAGAACGGTGGCGCCAAGCAGACCGAGGAGGTCCCTTTCCCCGATCATCGCTCTGCTATCGCTCGCGTGCTCGAGGAGCTCGAGAAGACCGACTTTACGATTGATGGCATTGGCCATCGTATCGTTCAGGGCGGCTGGCACTTCGATGATTCCGTGGTCGTCGACGATGAGGTCATGGCTAAGATCCTTGAGGTGGCCCCGCTCGCTCCGCTGCACAATTACGGCGAGGCCGCGGCAATCGAATATTGCCGCGAGAAGTATCCTGAGCTGCCCAACGTGGCCGTCTTCGACACCTCGTTCCACATGACCATGCCCGAGGTCGCCTACACCTACGCGCTGCCCAAGGACGTGTGCGACAAGTACCACGTGCGCAAGTACGGCGCACACGGTACGAGCCACCGCTACGAGTGGATGATGGCCAAGGAGATCCTGGGCTCGCGCTGCCACCGTCTGCTTTCGTGCCATCTGGGCAACGGTGCTTCGCTTGCCGCCATTGAGGACGGCGTGTGCCGCGATACCACGATGGGCCTCACGCCGCTTGACGGCCTGATGATGGGCACCCGTTGTGGTTCCATTGACCCGGCCACCGTGTGCTACCTGCAGCGCGAGGGCGGCTACAGCTACCAGGAAGTCGACGACATGATGAACAAGCAGTCCGGCCTGCTTGCCATTTCGGGCATCTCCAACGACGCCCGCGACATCCGCACGCGCGCCTCCGAGGGAGATGAGCGCTGCCTGCTCGCCTTCGATATGTTTGCCTACAAGGCTATGCAGCAGGCCGGCTCCATGATCGCCTCCATGGCGGGCGTGGATACCATCACCTTTACCGCCGGCATCGGCGAGAACGACTGGTCGATTCGCAAGGCCTTCTGCGACTGCTTTGAGTGGCTGGGCGTGCGCATCGACAATAACAAGAACCGCGAGGCCGTGGGCAACGGCCCGCAGGTCATCAGCGCCGCCGGTTCCGCCGTCACGGTCATGGTCATCCCCACCGACGAGGAATACATGATCGCCCACGACGTCGAGCGTCTGACCAAGAACAATTAACGCTCGCATTTGCAAGTAAACGAAAGGCCTCCAGAGCAACAGCTCCGGAGGCCTTTTTGCTAGCAGGCGGAAATTCCAGTCCCAAAGTGACCATCGCCGGCAACGCCTGCACTTCCAGCAACGGAACCCGACCATTCAGATCCTCAGCTCCAGCTCGTAGCCAAGCCGCCGTCCACTCCAGATGCCCTGAATGCCACGTGACGGTAGAAGGCAGCGCAGGTTAACCCCTGAAAACACTCCGCAGACCAGAAACGCCCCCGTTCGTAGCTCCGAAGGAGCAGAACGGGGGCGTTTCATTGGTCGAGGACGTTTTCAGGGGTTAACCTGCGCTGCCTTCGGCGGGGATATGTCTGCTACTCAGCCATCTGAGCCTGGACGGCGGTGATGGCCACGACACCCACGATGTCGTCGGCAGAGCAGCCGCGCGAAAGGTCGTTAACCGGCTTGGCGATGCCCTGCAGGATGGGGCCGTAAGCGTCGGCGCCAGCGAAGCGCTGGACCAGCTTGTAGCCGATGTTGCCTGCCTCGAGGTCGGGGAACACGAGCACGTTGGCCTTACCGGCAACGGAGGAGCCGGGAGCCTTGAGCTGGGCGACGGTGGGGACGATAGCGGCATCGAGCTGCAGGTCGCCGTCGATGGCGAGCTCGGGAGCCTTCTCCTTGCAGAACTTCACGGCCTCCTGGACCTTCTTGGCGACCTCGCCACCGGCGGAGCCCATGGTGGAGTAGGAGAGCATGGCCACGTGCGGCTCAACGTTGCCCATGAAGGTGGACCAGGAGTGGGCCGAGGCGATGGCGATCTCGGAGAGTTCGTCGGAGGACGGGTTGATGTTGAGGCCGCAGTCGGCGAAGATCAGCGTGCCGTCGGTGCCGAACTGCGGGGTGTCGGTGCACATCACGAAGAAGGCCGAGACCAGCTTGGTGCCCGGGGCGGTCTTGAGGATCTGAAGCGCGGGGCGCAGGGTGTCGGCGGTGGAGTGGCAGGCGCCGGAGACCAGGCCGTCGGCATCGCCCATCTTGACCATCATGGTGCCAAAGTAGGTGGCGTCCATCACCTGGGCGCGAGCCTGCTCGATGGTAACGCCCTTCTTGGCGCGGAGCTCGGCAAACTTCTGCGCGTACTCCTCGTGCTTCTCGGCATTGCGCGGGTCGATGACGGTAGCGCCGGGAACGTTGATCTCGTCGGGGTTGCCCAGGATGACGATCTTTGCCAGGCCCTCCTCGATGATTTTGGTGGCCGCGACGATAGTGCGCGGATCCTCGCCCTCGGGCAGGACGATCGTCTTAAGGTCGGCCTTGGCGGCAGACTTCATACGGTTTAGGAAATCGCTCATGTTACTCCTTACAAGCGTTTCGCTAAGCTCCAGGCGCCCGGCTGTTCACGAATAAACCCGCTGCTAGCGGGTTTACCTTACGTTAATGTTCGCCGCGGTGCTTGAGCTTTCCTTGTGTGGCAAGCTCATTATAGGACGCATTAGCGCTATAATCGCTCTGATAAATGTGTCTCGAAGAATGTTCGAGAAAAGCCCAGCTAACGAGCCCGTGGCTTTTGACAAGGAGTATCGATGCAGATTACCTCAGGCCTGCCTGAAGGCTTTAACGCCGGCGCGTACGACATGATTGTCGTCGGTGCTGGATATGCCGGTGCCGTTTGTGCCCGCCGTCTCGCCGAGACCATCGGCTATCGTGTTGCCGTTTTGGAGCGCCGTAGCCACATTGCGGGCAATGCCTATGACTGCACTGACGAGGCCGGAATCCTGATCCACGAGTACGGTCCGCATATCTATCACACCTTTAACGAGCGCGTGCACAATTTCCTGTCGCGCTTTACCAAGTGGACGGATTATCAGCACAAGGTGCTCGCCAACATCAACGGTACCCTTATGCCCGTGCCCTTCAACCATGCGAGTCTCAAGCTCGCCTTTGGTGACGAGCGCGGCGAGGAGCTGTATCAGAAGCTCGTGGAGACCTTTGGCAAGGATGTCAAGGTGCCCATTATGGAGCTGCGTAAGAAGAACGACCCCGACTTGGCCGAGGTCGCCGATTACGTCTACGAGAACGTCTTTTTGCATTACACCATGAAGCAGTGGGGCCAGACGCCCGATCAGATCGATCCCTCGATCACCGGCCGCGTTCCCGTCTTTGTGGGCGATGATGACCGCTACTTCCCGCAAGCTCCCTTCCAGGGCATGCCGCAGGAGGGCTACACGGCGCTCTTTGAGCACATGCTCGACCACGACCTGATTGACGTGTTCTGCGACGTGGACGCCCGCGATCTTTTTGAGATCGATGAGACCACCGTCAAGATCGACGGCAAGGTCTACGGCGGCGAGATTGTCTATACCGGCCCGCTCGACGAGCTGTTCAACCTCGACTTGGGTGCGTTGCCGTACCGCACGCTCGATATGAAGTTCGAGACGCTCGATATGGACCAGTTCCAGCCCGTGGGCACCGTCAACTACACCACGAGCGAGGACTACACGCGCATCACCGAGTTCAAGAACATGACCGGTCAGGTCCTGCCCGGCAAGACCACCATCATGAAGGAGTACTCCAAGGCCTATACGCCCGACTCGGGCGAGACGCCGTACTACGCCATTCTTGAGCCCGAGAACCGTGAGCTCTATGAGCGCTATCTTGAGCGCGTCCAGAACCTGACGAACTTCCACCCGGTGGGTCGTCTGGCCGAGTATCGTTACTACGATATGGACGCTGTGACCAATTCCGCCCTCGATCTTTCGGATGAGATTATCGCCTGCCATGCATAAAGTCATAACATTCGGTATTCCCTCGTATAACGCCGCCAAGGACATGGACCATTGCATCACCTCCATCTTGGAGGGGAGCAATTACGCCACCGATATCGAGATTATCGTGGTGGACGACGGCTCCAAGGACGAGACGGCCGCCAAGGCCGACGAGTGGGAGGCCCGTTATCCTGGAATCATCCGCGCGGTGCACCAGGAGAACGGCGGTCACGGTATTGCCGTCCTTTCGGGTCTGCGCGAGGCGCAGGGCACCTACTACAAGGTTGTTGATTCGGACGACTGGCTTGACGGCGCTGCCCTTTCGACCATGCTGTCGATTCTGCGTGGCTTTGAGGAGCGCGACCAGCGCGTTGACCTGTTTATCTCGAACTACGTGTACGAGAAGGTTTACGAGGGCACGCATACCGCTATTGGCTACAAATTTGCCCTGCCGCGCAAAAAGATCTTTTCCTGGGATCAGATCGGTCATTTTCGCCTGGACCAGAACCTGCTCATGCACAGCCTGTGCTATCGCACGGATGTGCTGCGCGAGTCCAACCTTCCCATGCCGCCGCACACGTTCTATGTGGACAACATCTACGCCTACGTGCCGCTGCCGCGTTGCAAGACCATGTACTACGCCGACATCGACCTCTACCGCTACTTTATCGGTCGCGAAGGCCAGAGCGTCAACGAGGCAACGATGGTCAAGCGTCTGGACCAGCAATTCCGTATTACGCGTATCATGATGGATTCGTACCACCTGTACAGCGATGTTGAGTCGTCGCGTCTGCGCTCGTACATGATGGGCTATTTCACCATGATGATGGCGATCTGCTCGGTGCTCACCAAGCTTTCCGAGGAAGATTGCGCCGACGAGCGCCTAAAGACGCTGTGGAATGATTTGAAGGCCTACGACGAGCGCATGTATCGTCGTGCCCGCTACGGCGTGGTCGGCTTCTTCACTAACCTGCGTGGACGGGCCGGAGACAAAACCACACTCGGCCTATACCGTCTTGCCTCAAAGATCTTCAAATTCAACTAGCTGCCGAGTAATCGCTGCTGATAGGTTGACTGGGCCCCTTGGCCTTTAGTTTGCTACTGCGAACAGTCCTGCTCGCATGGAAAGCACATTAAGTGCTTTCCGGCTCGTGCGGAACTTGTATCAAACTAAAGGCCAAGGGGCTTCTGCTATAAGAATCGATTGTCAGGCTGCCTGAATTTGAAGATCTTAGACGCGCGGTACACAGGGGCCTGGGCTGAAAAGACTTGGTTGGTAGGTTGCCCGGTGGGGCTTGGTTATGTTTGTCGCGAGTTCCGCACGAGCCGAAGAGCACTTAATGTGCTCTTCGTGCGAGCCAGGACTGTAGAGCAGCAAACATAACCAAGCCCCACCGGGCAACCGGACGAGCTAGTTTACTTTGCGGCGCCGGGGATGCCGTGGGAGGTTTTGGCGGTTTTGGCTCCGTTTACGATGGCAGTTTCCAGGGCCCTTACGGCGAGCATGCCCAGCAGGTCTAGGGGAACGGCGGCGCTTGCCTGGGCGCCCAGTTTGCCGCTGGCGAGGGTGTAGATGGTGTCGCCGTCGTTGGTGGTGTGTGTGGGACGGATGGCGTGTGCGTAGGCGTCTGCGGCCATCTGGGAGACCTTGGTGGCTTGTGCCTTAGTGAGTTCCACGTTGGTGACGATGCAGCTGATGGTGGTGTTGGTGCGGTCGAGCGGCATCTGCATGGATCCGGCGGCGGCAAAGGCTGCGAGTTCCATGTCGACAATCTGGTCGCTATCGGCTGCGGCGCGCATACCGGCGACCCACTCGCTGGTGAAGGGGTCGACAACGTTGCCGCAGGCGTTGACTGAGACCACGGCGCCCACCTTGATGGGGCCGAGCGCCACGGCGGCAGCGCCAAGGCCGGCCTTCATGCAGGTGGCGGGGCCCATGAGCTTACCCACGGTAGCGCCCGTGCCGGCGCCCACGTTGCCCTGTTCGAGCTTGGTGGGGGTGTTGTCGAGTGCTTCGCGCACGGCGGCGATGCCGGCCTCAATGTCGGGGCGAACGGTGGGGTTACCAAAGGCGAGGTCGAAGATACAGCTGGAGCACACGATAGGCACCTGCGTGGGGCCGACGGGAAGGCCGATGCCGCGGTTCTCAAGCTCGCGAGCGACGCCGCTTGCAGCCTCGAGGCCAAAGGCCGATCCACCCGAAAGGCAGACGGCGTGGACCTTGTCGACGGTGTTCTCAGGTCGCAGCAGGTCGGTTTCGCGCGATGCCGGGGCACCGCCGCGAACGTCAACGCCGCCGGTGGCGCCCTCGGGCGCCACGATTACGGTGCAACCGGTGCCGGCCTCCTCGTCCGTATAGTTGCCATAGCAAAAGCCATCGATATCGCAGACGTCAATGGCCTCGAGCAGTGTATCCATGTTTAACTCCTATCGGTTTTCCGCCGCGCCTTGTGCCCGGTCGGGATCCGTACGGTACGCCAAAATTGTAGGCGCTGGGGAATACCCGGCGCCAGATGCAATTACGAGAGTTTTTGAATCGCGCGCGCGACGCGGGCGATGGGTAGGCCCACCACGTTATAGAAGTCGCCCGAAATATCGTGCACGAGCATGCGTCCGCCTGTGCCCTGAATGCCGTAGGCGCCGGCCTTGTCCATGGGCTCACCCGAGGCGACGTAGTGCTCGATCTGCTCGTCGCTGAGCTCGTAGAACGTCACGTCGGTCACATCGACAAAGGACAGGCTTTCGGCGGCATGCGGGGCGGCCGTATCGCCTGCCTTAACGATGCAGACGCCGGTTGCGACCTGGTGCGTGCGGCCCGAAAGCTCACGGAGCATGGTGCGCGCCTCGTCCTCGGTTGCCGGCTTGCCCAGAATCTTGCCGTCAAAGGTGACGATGGTGTCGGCCGCGACCGTCAGCTCATCTGTCTCTTATACACATCTGACGCTGC
>URHU01000048.1:0-12964 GCA_900547715.1 uncultured Collinsella sp.
CTACACGCGTAAGATCGTCGGCAGCGTCAGATGTGTATAAGAGACAGGATCAAAAGTGCCCGGGACGATCACGCGGTTGATGGTGTCATTCATGGGCGTCCTCCTGAAACGTCGTGGCATCATTGTTGTCAGCATCGGTGCCGGCGCTATCGCCCTCACCATCGTCATCGCCGACCCAACGGAGCAGGTCGACCGAGGTAATGCCGTAGCGCTTCTCACGTACAGTCTCAAAGTCTGCCGGATGCGCGCCCGCATCGGCGGCGGCATGCTCAAACAGGGCAAAAGCGCCAGGTGCAAGCAAACCCTGCTGGGCCAGGTCCTGCAGCAGCTCCTCGACCGGCTCGGCACCAAAAGCATAGGGCGGGTCGAGCAGGACCAGATCGAAGGGGCCGCCCGGCACACGACCGCGCGAAGCACTCGCCAGCATGTCGCCCGTGACCACACGCCAACGCGCACGGTCACGGCAGAGCGACTCAATATTCTTGGTAATGAGCCGCGCGGCGTTGCGATCGATCTCAAACGTCGTGAGCGAGCGGGCCCCACGAGAGAGCATCTCTAACCCTAAGGCACCGGAGCCGCCAAAGGCGTCCAGCACACGGACCTCGTCCAGATCGAAATCGAATGCCGACATGACCATAGATGCGCACGCCTCGCGCACGCGATCAGTCGTGGGGCGGGTGACATCGCGACCACGGGGCTCCTCGATCTTACGACCGCGCCATTCGCCGCCGATGATTCTCATCCTCCGCTGACCTCCTTAAAGATATGTCGATAACGCATGGCGACCGCGTCGCGCAAGGGGCGCGTCGCCACGGAGTCAAGGGTGCTAGCATACCGCAAGAGCTCGACCGCGTCCAAATGGGCCCACTCGATCAGTTCCTCGTCGGCATCCAGGTCGACAAAGCGCAGGGTCACGCCGCCGTGCTGGCGGTACCCCAGGATTTCGCCCTCGTGACGCAGACGCAGGTCCATCTGGGCGAGCGTAAAGCCGTCCGAGGTCTTTTCGAGCGATTGCAGACGATCTTGCGCCGCCGATGCGCCGCCGTTGCCCTTGGAGTGCGTCATGACCAGGCACGTGCCCGACACGCTGCCACGGCCCACGCGACCGCGCAGCTGGTGCAGAGCCGCCAAGCCAAAGCGCTCACCGTTCTCGATGACCATGACCGTGGCGTTAGGCACGTCGACGCCCACCTCGACCACCGTAGTCGAGACGAGCACGTCAATTTCGCCACGCTTGAAGGCATCGATGACCCGATCCTTCTCCCCCGCTGGCATACGGCCGTGAAGGCGCTCGACGGTAAGCCCCGGCAACGCCAGACGCAGTCGGTCGAGCTCGGTCGCCGTATCGTGCAGCGGCACGGGGACCGTCACGCGGCCCTCGTCGTCGCGGGCGATACCGGGCACGTCCTCCAACTCATCGGCCGAGTCACTCGGCTCCACGAGCGGGCAAATCACGTAGGCCTGCTGACCCTTTTCATGCGCCTCGCGAATGGCTCCATAGGCGAGGTCACGGCTCGACTCGGTGAGTACGCGCGTCGTAACGCCCGCCCCCGGAACAGGCCGATGACGGATGATGCTCGTGTCCAGATCGCCGTAGACCGAAAGTGCCAACGTGCGCGGGATGGGCGTCGCCGTCATAACGAGCAGATCGGCACCCGGGCCCTTCGCGCGTAGGGCGTTGCGCTGGCCAACGCCAAAGCGGTGCTGCTCGTCGATGACAACAAGCGACAGATGCTTGAACGCAACGTTATCCGAAAGCACCGCATGGGTGCCAAAGAGGACATCGAGCTCGCCGGACTGCAGCTGCTCATGGATCCGCTCGCGCTCGGCCGCCGGCGTGGCACCCGTCAGAAGCGCCCAGGACATGCCGGCCTGCGAGAGCAGAGGGCCGGTCTTATCGGCATATTGGCGCGCCAGCACGCCCGTGGGCGCCATGACGCAAGCTTGCGTGCCGCTATCGGCAGCCACAGCCAGCGCGCAAGCGGCAACGGCGGTCTTACCGGTACCGACATCACCCAGCAGCAGGCGGTTCATCACCTGCCCGCCATCGCACATATCGCGCAAGATATCTTGGAACGCAGCCTCCTGCTCGTCGCTCAGCAAAAACGGCAGGGCTTGCTTGAGCGCAGCCAGGTGCTCGCCCGCGGTGTGGGCATAGGGAACCACATCGACCAGGCCGCCGTCGTTGCGCAGGCACAGTGCCAGCTGCAGGTAGAGACACTCCTCGTAGGCAAGCCTTGCGCGCGCGATATCGCGCTCGGCCATACTCGATGGAAAATGGATCGAACGCAACGCGCGGGCATTGCTCATGAGCTTCCGCTTTGCGCGCAGCGACGCGGGAATCGGATCGAAGGGATTGCCGACGACCTCGAGCGCGCCGCTTACGATGCGGCGCATCCACGCCTGGCTCACGCCATCACTCACGTAATGGACCGGCAGGATGGTGCCTGCGGCACGCCCGTCCTCGAGCTTTTCAAAGTGCGGCGAGGCCATCTGCTTAAAGCCGTAGGTAAACTCGACCTTGCCCATCACGGCCAGGCGGTCGCCCTGCTTAAGCTGCTGGGCAATCCAGGGCTGGCGGAAAAAGGCGACCTGCAGCACGCCCGTCTCGTCAACAAGCGAGACCTCGGTCACCTGCATGCGCGGACGCGGCTGCTTTTGGACGATACGGTCGACCGTGGCGATGATGGTGCACACGGTACCGATGGGCGCCATCTCGATAGACCAAGAACGGGTAAAGTCGAGGTATCGATGAGGGATATGGAGAAGGAGGTCCCCCACCGTCCTAATTCCCAGACGGCGAAGGGCCTCCTCGCGTTTACCCGAAACATATTTGAGTCGCGCGATATCCTCGTCGAGCGCATTGCTCTGGGCAAAGCGCTCCGAGACGCGCGGCACGGAGCACAGCTCGGACATGGGCAGTTGCCTACTCGATCGAGAAGATCACGGGATAGAGCGGCTGCTCGCCACGATGGGCGTCGATCTCCAAGTCGGGCTGAGCCTCCTCGATAGCGTCGACGATCTCCTGGAAGGCCTCATCGGACAGTTCCTCGCCGGCCAGAATCGTCAGCGCGTCACCCTCCTCTTCCTCCTGCATGCGGTTGATGCAATCGAGCGTGACCTGCTTCACGTCGGAGCCGACCACATCGATGGAGCCGGCAATGATGCCCATGACATCACCGGAGTGAATCGGAGAGCCGTCAGAGGCGCTGGAATCGCGCACGGCGCGGGTGACCTCGCCATCGCGGACCTCGCTGATGGCGTCGACCATGGCGGCGACGGCGTCCTCGAGCTCGGAATCGGGCAGGACGGCGAACAGCGCGGAGAAGGCCTGCGGAACGGTCTTGGTGGGAACGACGGCGACCTTCTTGTCGGTACAGGCAGAGGCAGCGGCCTCGGCGGCCATGCGGATGTTGCCGTTATTGGGCAGGATGATGACCGAGGTCGCGTTGACCTGGTCAACAGCGCCCAGCAGGTCTGCAGTCGAGGGGTTCATGGTCTGACCACCCGACACGATCACGTCAACGCCGAGGGACTTGAGGATGTCGGCCTCACCGGAACCGGCGGCAACGGCGACAAAACCCAGCGCCTTGGCAGGCTCGGCGGCCTTCTCCTGGTCCTCGTGGATCTTGGCGGTACGGTCGTGGGCCTCCATCTCCATGTTGTGGATAAAGACCTCATAGATCTGACCGAGCTGCAGCATGTGCTCGAGCACCAGGTTGGGGGTGTTGGAGTGCACATGAATCTTGTAGTCGGGGTAGGCACCCACGAGCAGCTCGCAGTCGCCCATGGAGCCCAGGAACTTAAGGCACTCGTCCTCGTCAAACGGAGCGTCGGCCTTAAAGAGGAACTCGTTGCAGTAGCGGAACTCCGAGCCCTCCCAATCGTCGTTGGCCTCGATCTCAACGCGACCGAGGGCCGCGTCGCGGGCAGAGCCAGCGGAATCAAACGTGGCGGAGAAATCCTCGACAACGGTGCTGCGGCCAAGCGCGGCGGCAACAAAGTTCTCCAGGAAGATGGCAAAGCCGAAGGCACCGGAGTCGACCACGCCGTTCTCCTTCAGAACGGGCAGCAGGTCGGGCGTGCGAGCGACGGACTGGTAGGCCTCGACGACGATGGCGTCGAGCGCGTCCTCGGCCGAGAACTTCTTCTTCTCGCACTCGTCGGCCTTGGTCGAGACATCGCGCAGGACCGTGAGGATCGTGCCCTCGATAGGCTTGCGGACAGCCTGGAAGGCGACCTTGACGGCGCGACGGAAGGCGAAGGCAATGTTGGCGGACGTGATGGGCTCATCGGCAGAGACGAGGCCCTCGGCCACGCCGCGAAGAATCTGCGAGGTGATGACGCCGGAGTTGCCGCGGGCACCCATCAGGGAGCCGTGAGTGATGGCGCCGGCGATGGCCTCCATGTCGGCGTCGGCAGGAAGAGCGGAGAGCTCCTTGGTCACCGAGGCGAGCGTGAGCGACATGTTGGTGCCGGTATCGCCATCGGGTACGGGGAAGACGTTGAGCTTATTGATCTCCTCGGCCTTGTCGGAAACGGCAGCCGCAGCGATCGGAAAACAGGTGCGAATGGTCTTTGCAATCATGGGTATTTGAATCTCCGTTTTCGGATGCTAGTTCAGACGGCTCTTGAGCGCGTCGATATGGATGCCGATCTTAAGGCTGGCGGGATCGATCTGGGCGATCTCCTGCAGGGTGAAGGCAACGGAACTCGAAAGATTGTGGCAGACGGACTTCATGTTGACGCCGTTCTCGAGCACGACGTGAAGATCGACCGTAAGGCCGTTCTCGTCGGCGGAGACAAGCACGCCCTTGCGGAGGCGCTGACCGGCAAGCAGGCGCACGCTCTCGGCGCCTTGGAGCTGCTCAGCCATACCGACGACGCCATAGCACGTCATCGCGGCATAACCGGCAATATCGGCAATAACGTCGTTCGAGACGCTCAGGCTGCCGTTAATGGTCTCAGACACAAGAATCTCCTTATCTGGTGCTCGCGGCACCATGTCGTGGGAGCAATCATTGCAATATTCTACAACGACCGCGCCATGTTGAGGTGGTGGGTCGCGGGATTACATCCTCGACACGAAATGTTGATATGGCAACGTTCGAGTCAAGTGGTCGCGGCATGAAAAAACCCGCCGCAAAAGCGACGGGTTTTACAACCTGGCTCCCCGGGTAGGACTCGAACCTACAACAGCGCGGTTAACAGCCGCGTGCTCTACCATTGAGCTACCGAGGAATAGGTGTGTGCTCTCAAGCAACGAAGTTTATTATACGGACGAATCAGCTCAGGGCAAGAACTTTTTTAAGAATTTTTCCGACCTAGTCATTGGGGGTGTTCTTAAGCGACTAGTCATTCAAGAACATCCCCAACGACTACATGAAAGCGCCCCCAAGCGGATGTGCTTGAGGGCGCTTCTTGCTTGCGAGGTTATGACTCGATGTAGTCCTTCAGCTTGCTGCTGCGGCTCGGGTGGCGGAGCTTGGCCAGGGTCTTGGACTCGATCTGGCGGATACGCTCGCGCGTGACGCCAAACTCGCGGCCGACTTCCTCGAGCGTACGAGGATGCCCGTCGACAAGGCCAAAGCGCAGCTCGATAACCTTGCGCTCACGATCGGCAAGCGAGTCGAGCACCTGAGTGAGCTGCTCCTGCAGCATGGAGAAGCTGGCGGCATCGGGCGGAACGATTGCCTGGGAGTCCTCGATGAAGTCTCCCAGCTGGGAATCCTCTTCCTCGCCAATGGGAGTCTCGAGCGACACGGGCTCCTGCGAGATCTTCTGGATCTCGCGGACGCGGTCGGCGCTCATGTCCATCTCGGCACCGATCTCCTCGGGGGTCGGGTCGCGGCCCAGGTCCTGAAGGAGCTGGCGCTGCACGCGGACGAGCTTGTTGATGGTCTCGACCATGTGTACGGGAATACGGATGGTACGGGCCTGGTCGGCAATGGCGCGCGTAATGGCCTGACGGATCCACCACGTGGCGTACGTGGAGAACTTGAAACCCTTCTGGTAGTCGAACTTCTCGACGGCGCGAATCAGACCGAGGTTGCCCTCCTGGATCAGGTCAAGGAACAGCATGCCGCGGCCAACATAGCGCTTGGCGATGGAGACAACCAGACGCAGGTTTGCGCTGATGAGTGCCTGCTTGGCTTCGAGGCCGACGTTCTCAATGCGCGTAAGACGACGCATCTCGGCACGCGTGAGCTCGAGCTCACCGGCATCGGCAGCCTCGAGCTTCTCGGTGGCCTCAAGACCGGCCTCGATCTTCATAGCCAGATCGACCTCTTCGGAAGCGGTCAGCAGGTCGACCTTGCCGATCTCCTTGAGGTACATACGAACCGGATCGCCGGTCAGCATCACCGTGGAGGCATCGATGCCACGCACGCGCGAGCGTGAACGGGACGTGCGCACGGTGCGCTTCTTCTTGCTCTTGGAAGAACCCATCTCGGCGTCGGCCTGACGGGCCATCTTGAGCTCATGATCGTCGAGCGAGCCGGAATCATGCTCGTCGTCGTCATCGAAATCGTCGGTATCGGTATCGTTATCGTCATCGTCGACGTCCATGGGGGCGTCGTCGTTACCGCTCGCGGAGATAATCTGGATGCCGCTGTTGCGCAGCGCGGAATACACCGCGGTGAGCTGCTCGTCAGAAACATCGATATCCTTCAGGGCGACCTGAATCTCGTCCTCGGTTACCGAAGTCCTGTTTGAGCCGTTGCCCATGAGCTTTGCAACGTAGGATTCCAGCCCAGTACCCGTGCTCTCAGTCTTTTTTGGCACAGATTCTCCCTTCATAGTCCACAGGACTCAATACTTTAGCACACACATAGACGTCTATACCCAAAAAGAGGACTGGATATAGGCGAGAATACGCTGGTTGACCACAACATCTAGGCCTGTTCGGTGCCTGCGGCCTCCAGACCGATCAAACGGAACGGGTCCGCCACGCCGCCGATCGACTTTTGCAGTTCGCGTTGACGCTGCGAATCCTGCGCGGCCTGCACGGTCAGCGCGCGGCGGGCCTCATCATCGAGCGAACGGTCCTGGCGCAGCTTGGCCTGTGCGGCACGCATGCGGCGCTTGATGGTGTAGAGCTCGAGCGTATCGAGCATAAACACGATGTTCGTCTCGGTGGGGTGCTTGCTCGTCGCCGAGATGCGCCCGGCACTCACAAGCGTTGCCGCCTCGGGACACACCGAGCGCGCCGCATCCATGCAGGCTGCAGGATCGGTTCCCGGCGGCGTTGCCAGAACGGCCCATGCAATGGACTCGTGACGCGGGTCAACCCACTCGATGGAGCAGATGCGGTCGGCATACGTGCGGAACAGGTCGGGGTAGCTCGTGAGCATCGTCAACAGCTCGCGCTCCCCTGCCAAGGACTTGCGTTCAAGATCGGTAAGAACCATCGGCGCCGCCGCAGCCGGTGCGCCCGAACCGTCAGCCACAGGCACAGCACCCATACCATCAGGCACATCGATTGGCGGCAGATCGTCGACGACCTCCACGGGCGCGGCACCGTAGGCATCGAGCGGGACGTAGTCGTACGGCTCTTCTTCGACCGGCGCGGACACCGGCGGCGTCGCGCCCGATGCCCAAGCGCCGCGAGATGCCCCCTGCGAACCAAACGTCCGACCGCCCGCGCTACCAGAGTGCTCGGCTTGCGCCCGCTGACGTTCATAGTTCTGCTCACGACGTCGTTCCGCATCCTCGCGCTTGGCGACATCGCGAAACACACGGCCCGAGCTCGCACGCACTGTCTCCAGATCCAAGCCAAGCAGGTCGGCAATCTGGATAAAGTACGTATCGATCATGTAGCTATCGCGCAGCGGATAGATGAGCGTCAGCGCATCCTCGAGCGCCTTGGCACGACCGCCCGGCGTGGTGATGTCGCTCGACTCCTGCAGCGAACGGTAAACAAAGTCCATGAGCGGCTCGGCGGCGTCAATGCGTTTCTGCAGCTCCTCTCCGCCGTGCGCCGTGATGAACTCCATGGGATCGTTGCCGTCGGGCAGTACCACGCAGCGCAGGTCCATCGAATCCTGCTCGATAAACTGAATCGCGCGACGGGCGGCCTTCTGGCCCGCGGCGTCTCCGTCAAACATATAGACGATGCGCTTGGCAAAGCGGGTGAGCGTCTTGACGTGATGCTCCGTGAGCGCAGTGCCCAGCGTGGCGACAACGTTTTTAATCCCCGCCTCCCAGCAGGCGATGCAGTCGGTATAGCCCTCCACCACGATTGCCGTATCCTGGGCGACGATATACTCCTTGGCCCAATTAAAGCCGTAGAGGTTTCGCTTTTTATGAAACACGCTCGTCTCGGCGGTATTGAGGTACTTGGGCTGACCGTCACCCATGATGCGACCGCCAAAGGCAATGTTGTGACCCTGCTCGTCAAAGATGGGAAACATCACGCGGTCGTAAAAGCGGTCGGCAAGCTGCCCACGCCCGCGACTCACGGCAACGTTGGCGTCGATCATCTCCTGCGGGGTAAAACCCGCCTGCGACAGGTGCGACACCAGCGCGTTACGGCCCGGTGCAAAGCCCAGGCAGTAGCGGCGGCAGACGTCGCCACCCATGCCGCGGCTGGCAAAGTACTCGCGCGGACGGCCGTCCTTACCGCGCATGAGCATCGTGTGGTAGAACTGAGCAGTCTCGGCGCACAGATCGTAGATTCTCGCACGCTTAGTACCGCGCTCGCGGCGATCTCCGGTGTCATGCAGCTCAATACCCGCGCGGTCGGCCAAATAACGGATTGACTCGGGAAAGCTCAGGTTCTCGCGCTTCATGATATAGGTGAAGACGTCGCCACCCTCGCCACAGCCAAAGCAGTGCCACACCTGCGTGGCGGGAATAATGTGGAAGGACGGCGTCTTTTCGCCATGAAAGGGGCAGCAGCCCCAAAACTCATGGCCGCGGGGCTTGAGCTCAACCGTTTCCTGCACGATGGCGACTAGGTCGGACGCAGCGCGTACCTGGTCTTTTTCCTCATCGCTAATCACGGATGCTCACCCCCTGCTCACCCAAGTTGTGACGAATGTCCTCGATATTACCCTCGACGGTCGCGATCAACTCATCCAGCGAATCGAACACACGCGAGGGACGCAGCCAGCGCGTAAACGCCAGCGAAACGGAAGCGCCGTACAGGTCGCCCGTATACCCAATTAAGTTGGCCTCGAGATGCGCAGATGCCGCATCGTCGGCATACGTTGGCGGCAGGCCGACGTTGACAGCAGCGGGCCACACGGTGTCATCGACCAGCACCAGACCCTCATACACGCCATCAGCAGGCACCTGAATGCCACTGAGAACCTGCAGGTTTGCCGTGGGAAAGCCCATGCCAGAACCCTCGTGACGGCCGCGAATAACACCACCACGCACCATATACGGGCGACCGAGTAACCCAGCAGCAAGCTCCACATGGCCCTGTCCCAGCTCGTGACGAATGCGGGTGGCGCAAATGGCCTCACCGCCCTCGCAAAGCAGGTCGTGACCATACACGTCAACGCCGCGCTCGGCACCCCAGGTACGCATCTCGTCAACACCAGAAGCACCGCCGCGACCCAGCCTAAAGTCACTACCAACGCGAATCGAGCGAATGTCAACCACGCGCGACACCAGCGAGAGAAAACCAACATGGTCGAGTGCCGCAACCACAGGCGTAAAGGGAACGGTCACCACCGCATCGACCCCAGTCTGAGCCAAGGCATGTAGACGGTCGGCCGTCGTCATCAATTTTTGAGCGGGCGACGGACTCACCACGACGTCCGGATCAGGATCGAAGGTGACCACGACCGCTTTGCTGCCGTGATCATGTGCATCGCGAATAACCGCTTCGATCAGCTCTTGGTGCCCACGATGCACGCCATCAAACACGCCAATAGCGATCGACGCGGCACCCAAGAACTCGCACCCATCAAATGCATCGGCAGAAACGATACGGGCCTCATCCAACTCACCCGCGAAAAAGATACGCGCGAGCTCGTGGGGCGCCAGCATCATCGAACACCGCCGATTGCCTGCGGAAAAACGTGCTCCATGACAAAGCGGCCACCCTCAATGCGGGCGAGCGCCTTGAGTCCCCCATCGAGCACCAACGCAAACGGCGCCTTCGAGGCATCGAAATCGGCAAGCGCACGCTCAACGGGAATGCGTCGGCCGCAGAGCAGGTCGTCGGCAAGATTGCCCGGCAAGTCAACACGCGTGGCGTCCAGGGCCGCAATGGGATCCAGGGCAAAGCCAACGGCGGACTCGGGAGAAAGCTCCTCCACCGCATGACAGGCGCCAATGGAAACAACACCGGAGGCCGTGCGGCGCAGCGCGGAAATGTGCGCGGCGCTCTCGCAAGCACGGCCCAGGTCGCGAGCGAGCGCACGAATGTAGGTGCCCTTGCTCACCGAGAACGCCACAGTCCAAACACACGTATCGCCCTCGCCGCTCACGGCAATCAGGTCGGCGGCAAAGACCTCGACGGGGCGCGGGGGCAACTCAACCGCATTGCCCTCGCGAGCACTCTTATAGGCGCGAACGCCATTGACCGAGATGGCCGAAAACGCTGGAGGCACCTGCATCTGCGGGCCAAGCATAGCGGCCAGCTGCTCACGGGCGTAAGCAAGATCGTGCAGCTCGGGGGCAACGGGCACCGTGCGAACGGCCTCGCCCTCCGCGTCATCGGTGTTGGTCTCAACGCCAAACGAAATGTCGGCGACATAACTTTTGGTATCGAGAGTTAGCATGCCCAGCAGACGGGTCGCCTGGCCCACCCCCACCACCATGACACCCGAGGCCATGGGGTCGAGCGTACCGGCATGGCCGACGCGTCGCTCATGGAGAGCGCGTCGGCACTGCGATACCACGTCGTGGGACGTACAGCCCACCGGCTTATCGACGGCGAGCAGCATATTCAATTGAGAAGGCGTACGACGAGCCATGTACCATCCAAAATGTTAGAGCTCGACGGTCACCGAAGCGGGATCCTCCCCTACCAGCTCGGCCAGCATGGGAAGTGCCACGGCGAGCGTCTCGCGAATCGTTCCGTTGTTGGAAAAGCCGGCGGCGGCATGATGCCCGCCACCGCCAAAGTTGGCAGCAATCTCGGACACATCGAGGTCACCCTTGGAGCGCAGGTTGCCGCGTACCTTGGTATCGCCCTCAATGCCCTTCAGAAACAGGCAGACCTCCACGCCCATAACCGAACGCACCACATCGACCAGGCCGTCGCACTCATCCGAAGTGACGCCGCAGGCCTCGAGGTCGCTCTGGTACGCATAACTATATGCCACGCGACCGTGCGCCACTGTTTTGATGCGGCCCATAACGATGGACTTGAGATGCAAGAACTCTACGCGCATGCTCTGGTAGACCTCGAGCGCAACGCGCGCCGGATCGGCACCGTGAGCGACCAGGCGCGAGGCGGCATGGAACGCAGCAGCATCGGCGTTCTGGTACTGGAAACGACCGGTATCGGTCACCAGGCCGCACAGCAGGCAGGTCGCGACACCATCGCGAGCCACAATGCCGCAATTGTCCAAAAAGCGGTCGATGATCATGGCGCAGGCTGCGGCGCCGACGCACCTCAGGCTCAGCTCGGCAAATTCCTCGCGCGCCGGATGATGATCGAAGCACACCACATGCGACGAGCGGCGGAGCACCTCGGCGGAGTTGTTCAGACGCTCGACGACCGGCACGTCCACCGAGATGAACAGGTCCGGATTACCGGTATACGCAGATGCCGGCACCAGACGGTCGGCGCCCTCCATAAAGCGGTAGATGCGCGGAACCGGGTCATCGTCTGCCAGCAGCAGGGCAATGTCCTTGTTGGGGAAAAACTTCATAAGCGATAAGCCCAGACCCAGCACGGAGCCCAGCGCGTCGCCATCGGGAGACGTATGTCCCGAAATCGCAATGGAGGACGCATCCTCGATGAGCTCGAGGATGCGTCGCTGAATATCTGCAGACTCGCACGATGCGAGGTCGGCGGAATTACTCATCTAAAGCTGCCTCCTGGGCGGCATCCGCTATTGGATAGCCGTCCTCGTCCTTTTCGATCGCAAGCGTGGCGGGAACGTTTTCCAGCGCACGCGTGATGCGCTCGGCCTCATCGGTCGAGCGATCGATGCGGAAATCGAGCTCGGGCGTGACGCGCCAATCGAGCGAGCGGGCCAACAGGCTACGGATGCGGCCCTTGGCGCTGGCGAGCGCCTCCATGACCTCGTCGTAGCGGCTCGCGTCGCACGACACGTACACGCGCGCGAACGAGCGGTCCACCGCGACCTCGACCGCGGTCAGGGTGACCAGGTCGAGACGCGGATCGGAAACCTCAAAGAGCAGGATATAACCGAGCTTCTCGCGAAGCTGCTCGCCCAGACGGCGGGTTGCCTGCGTTTGCTTCATAGCGCTACCCCCTACTCGGTACGGGCAACCTGGTCAATGCGGTAGCCCTCAATGGTGTCGCCAGGCTTGATGTCCTGGAAGTTCTCCAGGCCAATACCGCCCTCGGAGCCGCTCTTGAGGCTCTTGGCCTCGTCCTTGTAGTGGCGCATCGAGGCGATTTTACCGTTGAAGACCACGATGCCGTCGCGCACCAGGCGTACGGAATCGGTCGCGGCGATCTCGCCCTCTTCGACGCGGACACCGGCGGCGATGCCGACTTTGGGCACCTTGAAGGTGTCCAGAACGGTCGCAGTGCCCGTGGAGACCTCAACCTCGGTGGGCTTGAGCATGCCGATACGGGCAGCGTCGAGGTCCTCGAGGCACTTGTAGATGACGTCGTAGCAACGGATCTCAACGCCCTCGCGCTCGGCGGCGGAGCGGGCCTTGCCGTCGGGACGAACGCCAAAGCCGATGATGATGGCGTTGGAGGCGTCGGCCAGGACCACGTCGGTCTCGTTGATGGCACCAACGGCGGAGTGGATCGTGTTGATGCGCCTGTCTCTTATACACATCTGACGCTGCCGACGATCTT
>URHU01000049.1:0-12650 GCA_900547715.1 uncultured Collinsella sp.
CTACACGCGTAAGATCGTCGGCAGCGTCAGATGTGTATAAGAGACAGTCTCATTACCATGGCCGGCATGGGCTTTCTATTCCTGGTTATGGCCAGCTTTGTCGAGCATCTCGCCAGCGGGGCTGACCTGCCGGATGCCCTGCCGATCGTGGGCGGCCTCCTGGTCTTTTTCGTGATGCTCTTTGCCTCTAACTGGCAGCAGTATTACTACACCTACTGCATCTTTTACGAGGAGTGCGGCAAGCAGCGTATGGAGATCGCCGAGCGCTTGCGCAAACTGCCGCTGTCGTTTTTTGGTCGTCGTGATCTGGCCGATTTAACCGAGACCATCATGGGCGACGTCCAGGCTATGGAGCACGCCTACAGCCACGTGCTGGGAGAGCTTTGGGGTGCCATCATCGCAAGCGCCATTGTGTTCGTGGCGTCGCTGTTCTTTTGCTGGCAGCTGGCGATTGCGGCGTTTTGGAGCGTTCCCGTGGCCTTTGCCGTGCTGTATCTAACACGCGGCCCCATGACTCCGGTGTTCGATCGCGTGCGTGCCGAGAAGGTCAAGGTTACCGAGGCAATTCAAGAGACGCTCGACTGCGTTCGCGAGATCCGCGCCACCAACCAGGAGGCCCATTATCTTGAGGGGCTCAACGCCGTGATCGATGCCGAGGAGCGCGAGACCACCAAGGGCGAGCTCGCTAACGGGCTTTTGGTCAACTCCGCCTTTGCCATCCTGCGTCTGGGCATTGCCACCACGCTGGTCACGGGTGCCGCGATGGTCGCCTCCGGGCAGGTCGACTTTTTGGTGATATTTGCCTTCCTGCTTATGGTGAGCCGTATCTATGCGCCCTTTGACCAGGCGTTAATGTTAATGTCCGAGCTGTTTGTCGCCGAGTCGTCTGCCAAGCGCATGCGTTCCATCATGGAAGAGCCTGTGGCACGGGGCAGCGAGAAATTTGAGCCCGTGGGCCACGATGTGGTGTTCGATCACGTGGCATTTGGCTATGGTGCGGGCGAGGACGGACGCGCCGGCGATAAAGTTCTTACCGATGTGAGCTTTACCGCCAAGGAAGGCGAGGTCACGGCGCTGGTCGGTCCTTCGGGTTCCGGTAAGTCTACGGTGAGCCGCCTGGCCGCGCGCTTTTGGGATGCCACCGCGGGCAAGGTTACCGTGGGTGGCGTGGATGTTGCGAGCGTTGATCCCGAGGTACTGCTGCGTGATTACGCCATTGTGTTCCAAGACGTGCTGCTCTTTGACGACACGGTGATGGGAAACATCCGCCTCGGTCGTCGTGATGCCACCGACGAGGAAGTGCTTGCGGCCGCGCGTGCCGCCAACTGCGACGAGTTTGTGAGTCGTATGCCGCAGGGCTACGACACCATGATCGGCGAGAACGGTTCCAAGCTGTCCGGCGGCGAGCGCCAGCGCATCTCTATCGCCCGCGCGCTGCTCAAAGACGCGCCCATCGTGCTGTTGGACGAGGCGACGGCAAGCTTGGATGTAGAGAACGAGACCGTGGTACAGCAGGCACTCTCCCGTCTGCTTGCAGGTAAGACGGTTATCGTTATTGCCCACCGTATGCGTACGGTGGAAAATGCCGACAAAATCGTTGTGCTCAAGGATGGAGTGGTTGCCGAACAGGGCATCCCGGCGCAGCTCAAGGCGGCAGGTGGTGAATTCGCCCGCATGGTAGCGCTGCAAAAGGAGGCGGCTGCCTGGCAGCTTTAGGAAAGGGGAGCAAGATTTCCAAAGGTTAACTTTGGTTGACCATAATAGTTCGACTAAACTAGTCTCAAAAGCGTGCTCGAGCAAACTAATGAACTCGGGTGCTAAGGCACCATGCCGCGCTTGTGCGGCAAAAGGGAGAAGCAACATGAAGAAGTCGACTTTTAACACCCTGCTTGTCGGTGGCGGTTTTCTGCTTGGCACGGCCGGCATCAAGCTGCTTACCAGCGCTCCGGTAAAGAATGCCTGCGTGCAGGGCATTGCGTGCGGCATGCGCATCAAGAACGGCTACCAGGACATGGTCGAGCAGGCCAAGGCTAATGTCGACGACATGGTTGCCGAGGCTGCCTACATCACTCAGAGCGAGGCCGCTGCTGACGAGGCAGCCGAGTAACGCTCCCAGGCACAAACTATGAGATTCTCGATTATTAGCGAGATCCCCGGCAGGACCCGTCTTCAATTGGCGGGTCCTGTGCCAGAGAGCGATCTCGACGCACTTCTTAAGCTCAGCGGCGATATCGACGGCGTGCACAAGGTGCGCGTTTATGGCCGCATTGGCCAGATGGCGCTGGAGTACGACGAGCCGCGCCGCGCGAGCGTGCTCGACGCCTTGGGCGCACTCGATGCTCAAGCTATCGCCGATGCCAAGTCGGGCTACGTGATGCAACTCGAGCCACGCAAGCACAAGCTCGTCATGGATCTTGCCACACTTATCGGCGCCCACTACGCGCGCCGCTGGTTCTTGCCGACGCCTTTGCGTGCGGTGTTTGTCGTGGCCGGTTACATGGCATTTTTGCGTGCCGCCCTTCATGAGCTGGCTCAGCCGCGCCTGACCGTTCCCGTGCTCGACGCTTCGGCCATCGGCATCTCGTTCGTCAAGCGTGATGTTGACACCGCGGGCCAGACGATGTTCCTGCTCAACGTGGGCGAGCTGCTCGAGGACTACACGCGCGCCATGAGCGAAAACGAGCTCATCAACTCTCTGCTCGATGTGCCCGACAAGGCGCAAAAGGTCGTCGGCGACACCGAGGTAAGCGTTGCCGCCACCGAGCTTGAGCCCGGCGACTTGGTAGCCGTGCGTACTGGCATGTCCATTTGTATCGACGGCGTGGTCGAGCAGGGAAGCGCCATGGTCAACCAGGCGACCCTGACCGGCGAGCCGCTGGCCGTCGAGCGCAGCGCGGGCGACGACGTGTTCGCCGGTACCGTCGTGGAAGACGGCAGCATCTTGGTGCGCGTGCGCGCCAATACGGCTCAGACCAAGCTCCGCTCAATCGTCTCGCTCGTGCAGACGGCCGACTCGCTCAAGTCCGAGGGCCAGTCGCATATGGAGGACCTTGCCAACAAGATCGTCCCGTGGAACTTCCTGCTCGCGGGCCTAGTTGCGCTTACCACCCGCAGCCTCATCAAGACCTCAGCGGCGCTGATGGTCGACTACTCGTGCGCACTCAAGCTCACGGGTTCCGTCGCCGTCATGACCGCCATGAGCGATGCCGCCAAGATGGGCGTCATGGTCAAGGGTGCGAAGTACTTTGAGTCGTTTGCCAAGGCCGATACCATTGTCTTTGACAAGACCGGTACGCTGACCGAGGCCCAGCCGCGTCTAGCTTGCGTGCTCACGACCGACGGCTGGAGCGAGGACGAGGTCCTGCGCCTTTCCGCTTGCTTGGAGGAGCATTTCCCGCATCCGGTGGCACGCGCCGTGGTCAACGCCGCCCGCGAGCGCGGGCTCGAGCACCGCGAGCGCCATGCTGCCGTCGAGTACATCGTGGCACACGGCATCGCCTCGTCCATTGAGGAGCGTCGCGCCATCATCGGTTCCGCGCACTTTGTGTTTGAGGATGAGGGCGCGCAGCTCGAGTCTGACATTAAGGAGCGCATTGAGTCCCAGATGCAGGGCCTGTCGCCGCTGTATCTGGCGGTCGACGGCACCGTTGTGGGCGTGCTCGGTATCGAGGACCCGCTTAAGCCCGGGGTCCGCGAGGCCATCGCCGACCTGCACGCGTTGGGCGTCAAGCATGTCGTTATGCTTACGGGCGACTCCGAGCGCACGGCCGAGCGCATTGCTCGCGAGGCAGGTGTCGACGAGTTTAAGGCCGAGCTGCTGCCCGAGGACAAGTACGCCTATGTGGAGCGCATTAAGGGCGAGGGGCGCCACGTTGCCATGGTGGGCGACGGCGTCAACGATTCGCCGGCGCTGGGCCTGGCCGACGTGGGCCTGGCAATGGGCGGCGGCAGCGACATCGCCAAGGAGGTCGCTGACATCATCCTGACCGACACGGATCTGGCCGCAATCGTGCGCCTGCGCCGCATGAGCCAGGGCCTCATTGATCGTCTGACGAGCTCCTACTCTAAGGTGATGCTCACCAACTCGGCGCTGTTGGCATTGGGTATTACCGGCATGATCACTCCGCAGACGTCGTCGCTGTTGCACAACGGCTCGACGATTGCGTACAGCTTGGACAACGCGAAAGCGTATCTGCGTTAGGGTTTTCGATTGAGCTTATGGCCTGCACCCGGGCGGTACCGCAGCCGCCAGGGTGCAGGCCTTTTTAGGCAAGTGCAGCTTTGATGGCAGGGGCTTCGGTGAGCTGCTCGGCTGCCTTTTCGTCTGAGCTGTCGAGTGCTGCCAGACTGCGGTAGACCCACTCGTTGACCTGGGTGTTCTTGACGCCTGCGGTCTGCATAAGGGCGCCTACCTCGCGGATTGCTGCGAACAGATCGGCTTTGGGACCCGCGAGCTCGACCTCGATGCCGTGGTAGGCGGCCACGCCGCGGTTCTCACTCACGTGGTCGATAAAGCCCTCGACGGTCTCAAGCTGCTGGGCGAGAGCCGCATCATCGTCAGCGTCCAGCGCGACGAGTGCGTTCGATACCGTGAGGGCGGGATGTCCGCAGGGAACAAAGCCCTCGATCACATCCATAGCTTCGGTAATGGTTGAGCCCAGGCCTGCGAGTGCATTGACGAGTTGCTGCTTGGTATCCATAACGATCCTTTCGATGGGTCAATTTTGCTTGGCGAAAATATACGTGACGCGATCGGTAGCAAAAGTGCGAAGTGCGGCGCACATTGGGGTCTTCACAGCTCGTGCATAGAACAGCTGTCCGCTTTCAGAACGTGGTAAGATAACACTCCACAAGCGGGGCTCGCTCCGTATGTTCCTTGAAAAGTCGACGGGTGTTGGGTGCTCGTGCCCAATACCATCCAGACTTTCCCGACATTCGGGGGCGACTGGTTTCGACACGATAGCTCTGAGAGAGGAAGCAAGCCGAGGTCTCCTCGCCTCGTTAAACAGGGGTACCGTCAAATTGAATTGACAACAACTCTTCTTTTGAGCCTATGGCTCTCGCTGCTTAGTTTATAGCGGCGCGTCAACCCGGTGATTTCCCCGACACCGGTGCGACGTCATTTTAGGGGAATGCTCCTGCGCACGTAATCGGTATGGCGCAGGCTAAGATCGAACCGGTTAGGACGCCGCGAGCGTGTCGCTGCGCGCAAAGCGTCCGAGACAAAATCAGCGACTGAGCTTGGAGATGCCAATCAGGGGGCTTTCGTGGACCGGAGTTCGATTCTCCGCGCCTCCACCATAAGCAACAGGCAGGTAGATACTCATATCTACCTGCCTTTTTATTTCTTGTCCGTACCGCGGAGAATCGAACTCTATGCAGGGCGCGAGCGTTAAACAAACGCGAAGCGTTTGTAGCGAGCGGGCGAGGACGCCGGCAGGCGGCCGAAGCCGGTGCGGATTTGCGAAGCAAATACGCGGATTCTCCGCGCAATGCCCAGCCCAATATAGATGCGATGCCGATCGGGCGTCTTGCCCCGGCCTCGCCGCATCAACGGATCCCCCCGTACCGCGGAGAATCGAACTCTGCGCAGGACGCGAGCGTAAAGAAAACGCCGCGTCAACGCAGGCCGGGACACGCTTTCCCAATGGCGGCCCAGGCGGAAAGTCCATCCCGGAATCCGCGCTCAGACTGGGATGTAGTTTCCGGATGACACATCAAGCGGAAAGCGCATCCCGGAATCTAAGCTCGGAATGGGATGCATTTTCCGGATGGCGCCTCAAGCGGAAACTGCAACCCGGAATCGAGCCGTAGAGTGGGACGTGCTTTCCCAATGGCAGCTCAAGCGGAAAGCGCATCCCGGAATCTCGCCTCAAACTGGGACACACTTTCCGCTTCACCTGCCGCCTCAAAAAACCTGCGCGCTCGCCATCCCAAAACTGGGTAGAAGAAAGCCAAAACGCAATCGCAGGAGGTCAATATGACTGCAGAAGATAAGGCGAAAAATGCCGGCAAGGTCGCGCTCGTCCTGGAGGGCGGTAGTTTTCGCGGGCAGTTTACCGCGGGCGTGCTCGACGTCCTCATGGAGGCCGGCGTCGAGATTCCGGCTGTCTACGGTGTATCGGCCGGCGCCCTCAACGGCGTGAACTACAAGTCGCACCAGATCGGCCGTGCCAACCGCATCAACCTGGCTTTCTGCAACGACAGCCGCTACATGGGCGCCGCATCGTTTGCGTCCACGGGCTCTATTGTGGGTTACGACTTTATCTTCAACGATGTCCAGGACCGCCTGGACCCCTTTGACAATGAAACGTTCGACGCGAGTCCCATCGAGATGTACGCCGTCGCGACGGACATGCTCTTTGGAACCGCCACGTACCTGCCGGTCAAAAGCGCCGTACTTGACCTCGACGCCGTGCGCGCCTCGACGTCACTGCCGCTGGTGACGCCGCCGGTCGAGATTGACGGGCACAAATACGTCGATGGTGGCGTAGCCGATTCGGTCCCCATCGAGCACGTGCTGGAGGAAGCGGGCTTCGATCGCGCGGTTGTCATTGTCACGCAGGACCGCTCGTACGAGAAAAAGCCCTACGAGTTTATGCCCGCCGCGCGCGCCCGCTATGCCGACTACCCCTACCTGCTCGAGGCTATCGAAACGCGCCACGATCTCTATAACATCCAGCGTATGCATCTGTGGAAGTATGAGCGCGAGGGCCGCGCGCTGGTCGTTGCCCCGCAAAAGCCGGTCGAGGTCGGTCACGTTGAGCACGATTCGG
Organism: uncultured Collinsella sp.; assembly: GCA_900547715.1. Taxonomy (GTDB): domain Bacteria; phylum Actinomycetota; class Coriobacteriia; order Coriobacteriales; family Coriobacteriaceae; genus Collinsella. Next base: position 6,777 of record URHU01000049.1, read on the forward strand.
CAAAGCTCCTCGACCTGTATATTCAGGGCCGCCAGGAGGCAAAGCGCCTACTGAGTGATATCGAGGCGTTTGTCGAGCGCTAGCGTCGCGACGTCATGACCCATGGACGACATGTGCAGAAACTCTGGTCGGAGCCAAAATACCTGTTGACTCGGGCGGCGAGCGGGGTAATATGGACGGGTTACTTGCAGAGCCCCGTGAATCTCTGTAACAACACGTACTGTACATGGAGGAGTCTAAGTGATTTCGAAATCGACTCACTACGCCAAGCAGGGCGAGGTCCAGCGCAACTGGGTTCTCGTCGACGCCGATGGTGCTGTCCTGGGCCGTCTTGCCACCCAGATCGCAATGATCCTGCGCGGTAAGAACAAGCCCCAGTTCACGCCCAACAGCGACTGCGGCGACTTCGTCGTCGTCATCAACGCCGATAAGGTCCAGCTTACCGGTAACAAGGCCGACACGAAGACCTATTATCGCCACAGCGGCTACAACGGCGGCCTCAAGGCTGAGAGCTTCCGCCAGGCTATGGAGAAGCACCCGGAGAAGGTCATCGAGCGCGCCGTTCGCGGCATGCTGCCCAAGACCACCCTCGGCCGTGCCCAGATGACCAAGCTTAAGGTCTACGCTGGTGCCGAGCATCCGCACGCTGCCCAGAACCCCACGAAGATTGAGCTGGAGGCTTAAAGATGGCTGAGAACACCGTTGTCTACCAGGGTACCGGCCGTCGTAAGAACGCCGTCGCCCGCGTCCGTCTCGTCCCCGGCACCGGCAAGGTGACCATCAACAAGCGTGACGCCGAGCAGTATTTCGGCCGTCATCAGCTCGTTGAGAACGCCCTTGCTCCCTTCAAGGTGACCGACACCGCCGGTCAGTTCGACGTTATCGCTCTGTGCGATGGCGGCGGCATCTCCGGTCAGTCCGGCGCTCTGCGCCTGGGCATCGCTCGCGCTCTTCTGAACGCTGGCGACTACCGTGCTGACCTCAAGAAGGCCGGTTTCCTTACGCGCGATGCTCGCGTGGTCGAGCGCAAGAAGTACGGCCTCAAGAAGGCCCGCCGCGCTCCCCAGTTCTCCAAGCGCTAAGGTTTTATCTCCTTTCGAGATACAATGTACAAGCGGGGCCTGCCGATTCCTCGGCGGGTCCCGCTTTTCTTTTTCGACTAGGGTGGGCGGTTGCATATCGCCTGCTTGGGAAGGAGCGATCCTATGCCCCAGAACATCTTCGGTACCGACGGCGTCCGTGGCGTCGCCAATGCCGACCTCTCGTGCGACCTCGCGTTTCGCCTGGGCCGTGCGGCGACCAAGTTCCTTGGTCCGGACATCTGCATCGGCCGCGATACGCGTCTTTCGGGCACCATGCTCGAGAGTGCTCTGACCGCCGGCATTATGGCCGAGGGCGGCCGGCCGCACTGCTGCGGCGTTATCCCTACGCCGGCCGTGGCGCTGCTCACCGTCCAAAACGAGCTCGACGGCGGCATCGTCATCTCCGCTTCGCACAATCCGCCGGAGTTCAACGGCATCAAGTTCTTTAGCCGCAAGGGTATGAAGCTCCCCGATGCTGTCGAGGAAGAGATCAGCGCCTGGGTCATGTCCGAGGAAGCCATGGCTGCCGACACGCTGCCGACCGGCGCCGGTGTGGGTCACATCATCAAGATGAAGGATGCCCGCAAGGCCTATGTCGATCATGCCATCAGCACGCTCGACGGCCTTAAGCTCGACGGCCTGGTTGTTGCCGTCGACTGCGGTCACGGTGCTTCCTGCCAGACCACGCCTGCCGCGCTGCAGCGCCTGGGCGCCACGGTGCATGCCATCAACACCGATTACTGCGGCACCGACATTAACGTCGAGTGCGGCTCCACGCACCTTGAGCCCCTGCGCGAGCTCGTGCTGCGCACCCACGCCGATATCGGCCTGGCCCACGACGGCGACGCCGATCGCGTGCTGTTCGTGGACAGTGAGGGCAACGAGATCGATGGCGACTACATCCTGGCTATCTGCGGCTCCGACCTTGCTGCTCGCGGTAAGCTCGCCAACTCCGAGATCGTCTCGACCGTCATGTGTAACCTGGGCTTCTCCATCGCAATGAAGGAGCAGGGCTTTGAGATGGTCCAGACCGCCGTAGGCGACCGCTACGTTTTGGAGCGCATGCTCGAGGACGGTGCCGTTATCGGTGGCGAGCAGTCCGGCCACATCATTTTCCTGGAGCACAACACCACCGGCGACGGTCTGGTGACGGCTCTGCAGCTGCTGGCCGTGCTCAAGCGCACCGGCCGCACCCTTACCGACCTTGCTGGCATCATGAAGAAGTACCCGCAGGTGCTCGTCAACGTGCATTCGGACAACAAGGCCGGCCTGGACGATTGCCAGCCCATTTGGGACGCCGTCGCTGCCGCCGAGAAGGAGCTCAACGGTCGCGGTCGCATCTTGGTGCGCCCGAGCGGTACCGAGCCGCTGGTTCGCGTTATGGCCGAGGCGGAGACGCACGAGCTGACCCAGCGTGTTGTTGACGATATCGTCGAGGTTGTCAAGCGCGAACTTCCCTAATGGCCAAATACGGGTGCCAAGTGGTAGACTGTTAAGGTTATTTTGATTGATTGGTATGTCCGAGGGGGAGCATGTTCACTAAAGTCCTAAGGTCTTTTGGTATGCGTGGTCGAGTCCTTACGCTGGATGCTCCCATCTCGGGCGACGTCATTCCGCTCTCCGAGGTAAACGATCAGACGTTTGCCACCGGCCTTTTGGGCCAGGGCGTGGCGATTCAGCCTACCGGCACGCGCGTGATTGCGCCGGCAGACGCCAAGGTCGAGGCCATTTTTCCCACGGGACACGCCGTTGCGCTCAACACGGTCGATGGCCTGGACGTGCTCATCCACGTTGGTTTGGACACTGTTCAGCTCGAGGGCAAGCACTTTACCGTACATGCGCAAGTGGGTGACATCGTCCATAAGGGCGATGTACTCATCGAGTTCGATCGCGAGGCAATTGCTGCCGAGGGCTACGATGTGACGGTTCCCATCTTGGTGTGCAACTCTGTTGAGTTCTCGAGCATCAAGGGCTCCGTTGGCGAGCATGTCGAGGAGATGGACCAACTCATCGTCGCTCGCGAGCGCTAGTGAGCGCGCTCGGCCTTTAGCCTACAATTCAAACACGTTTACGGAGGGCGCCCTTGAAAGAGGACGCCCTCCGTGGCAAGATGGGATTTGTCCGAAGCTAAACAGCTTTGGGTCACCGTGGACGGGCAGGGGCCTCGACGCGGGTAGACACGAGACATATACATTACGCGACCTCGCCCTGGTGGCCGCACACGTTGGTTGCGGCCGACGCGGGCCGCGGGCAAGTGCTTGTAAGGAGAGCCTTGCCTCTCTTGTATGAGAAAGGACGCGTAATGAAGATCATTAAAGCTAAAGACTACGAGGATATGAGCCGCAAGGCCGCCAATATCATCTCGGCCCAGGTTATCCTCAAGCCCGATTGCGTGCTGGGTCTTGCCACCGGCTCCACCCCGATTGGCGCCTACAAGCAGCTCGCCGCTTGGTACGAGAAGGGTGACGTCGACTTTGCCGAGGTCAGCACCTACAACCTCGACGAGTATCGTGGCCTTTCGCACGACGATCCCCAGAGCTACCACTACTTTATGCGTGAGAACTTCTTCGATCACATTAACATCGACCTGAACAACACGCATGTGCCCGATGGCTCCAATCCCGACGCTGCCGCTGCCTGCTCTGAGTACGACAAGATCGTCGCTGCTGCCGGTTACCCTGATCTGCAGCTGCTCGGCATCGGTAACAACGGTCACATTGGCTTCAACGAGCCCGATGACCACTTCTCCAAGGGTACGCACTGTGTCGACCTCACCGAGAGCACCATTCAGGCCAACAGCCGCCTGTTCGACAGCATCGACGACGTGCCCCGTCAGGCCTACACCATGGGTACCCAGACCATCATGTATGCCCGCATGATCCTGGTCGTCGCCAACGGCGAGGCCAAGGCGCAGGCCGTGCATGACATGTGCTATGGTCCGGTTACCCCCCAGTGCCCTGCCTCGATCCTGCAACTGCACACCAACTGCGTTGTCGTTGCCGACGAGGCCGCCCTTTCGCTCTGCGAGTAGCGAAAGCCTATCACCTCGACATAGCTTTGCCGAAGGCCTCCGCTTTGCGGGGGCCTTTTTGCTGAGCGCGCGCCGTGTGCTTGACGAAAATCTTGCCGCGAACTTGACGGGTGCGTCTGGTGCAGCATGATTCATTCCATAACAGATACTATGCATAAATGCTATGAAAAGGTCGTAGACGGTAGCTGGCGTTAGGTGAGTTGCGCAACACAATTGAACAGCGCTCATTTGAGGTACACTGCCAAAGGATGGGACAAGCTGGCAAGCGCATTGACCTGCGCAAAGACTGATTGGTTGGGGGATAAGTTTCAATCGGACCACGCTGAACAAAAACTTGCCATTTGCGTACCAACAAACATCCTAAACCGTAGTATCGCTCTATTCATCTAGCGATACATATGGTCTAGCGTTACGGTGTCCATGTGGTCGAGTTGAGGAGCGGGCATGGTTAACGATTTGGGCAATATGGACGACCTCGAGCTTATGCCGCTGGGCAGTAGTTATACGGTGCGGCGCGATCGCTTGATGAACGAACTTATCGCCAAGGGCCGAAAGGCCGGCATCGTAGTCCTCTACGCGCCTGATGGCTTTGGGAAAACCTCGGTGCTGCTGCAGTATGCCCAAGAGGTTAAAAACGATCCGACGCGAGGTCCCGTGCGGATCATTGAGGCAGACCGCGCCATTGGGCGCGAGGTGTTTATGCAGCTCGAGGTCGTTACCGAAGAGCTTAAGGACAAGCCGCACTCCCTGATTGCAATCGATAACGTGCCTAACCTCAGCCAGGGCGAGACCGAGGAGCTGATCGACCGAATCCGAAGCCTGCGTGCTATGGGGGTTGGGGTCTTTATGAGCTGCCGTCCTTCGAATCGCCAGCTGATTCATGGACTAGGCGATTCGATTAAAGTCAACGCGCAGATGCTCAAGGTGCATGCCTATGAGTATTCGGCGTGGGCATCTGCGTTTTCGATCAGCACATCGCTCGACTTCTATCAGCTTACGCAGGGCGTGCCCGAGCTCGTTTCGGCATTGCAGACGGGTCTGTATGGCCAAGGCGACGTAGCCGGTCTGCTCGAAAACGAGATTGTCAACGTATATGGCGCGGCACTTGCCGATCTGGCTTCGCTCGACAATAATGCGCTGTTTTGCGTGGCATGTCTCATGGTTTTGATGGGCGAGGGCAATATCGCAGAACTCGAGGCCTGTGGGGTGAGGCTGTCGATGGTCGACCAGTCCTACTTTGTACGCGACTACCCGATCTTTGGCTTGGACCCCGCCGAGCGGAGTTTTACGTGTCTGGGCACGGAGGATAACGGACGCTTGCGTTTGCGTAAGTTGGTGGCCGAGGTTCGCCCCGAACTTGTTCCGAGGGCGGCCCGGATTTTGCTTAAGGCGGGCCGATGCGATGCGGCGATGGGCCTGGCGGACGCCTTTTTGGACCGCGAGGCGGTCCTTGAACTTGCTGGACAGTATGGGGTCGATCTTGCTCTGACGGGGCACGGGGCCGATATCTGCCGAGCAGCGCTGGGCACGATCGATGCCGACGATCCGGCTCCAGAGCCAACGCCTGCCGAGGCACTCGGCGTATATCTGGCAGCGGTCAGCGTGTCCAATACAAAGCTCGCTCGCTATATGGCATCGGTTATCGATCGCGGGGGCGAACGGGCGGCCTGCGAAATAGATCCTGTTTCATGGAGGGTGGCCCAGACACTGACGCTGTCTCTTATACACATCTGACGCTGCCGACGATCTTACGCGTGTAGA